>PXQO01000101.1:11103-39427 GCA_003021285.1 Halobacteriales archaeon QH_2_65_14
GGTTCGAGCATGCCGAACTTCAGACGCCGGTTCGGAACTGCAATCGGGTGGATCGCTTTCAGTGGCTCCGGGTCCGCCGCGGTGGCCAGCATCTGCGTCGTGCCCCGGTTACTTCCGCCCCATAGTCCGACGTCGCCCGTACACCACGGCCTGTCGGCGAGCCACTCGATGGCGCTCGCCCCGTCTTCTTTCTCGTGGACGGGCCAGTTGAACTCCCCCTCGCTCCGGCCACGACCCCGGCTGTGCTGGTAGACGATGGCGTACCCGTTTGCGAGGGCTTTCGAGGCAAACGCGTCGTCGAGGTAGAACCCTCGTCCGACGACGTCCTCCGGGATGTCGTAGATCGTCCGGTTCATGATCGCCGGGACCGGCTTCTCGTCCGAATACGACGGGCGGAACACGTTCGCAGACAGCTCGACGCCGTCGTGCGATTCGTGCCTGACGTCCCGTTCAATTGTCACTTCTTCGACGGGGATGGATTCGTCTGCCATGGCTTACCAAACTCCTGTTCACATCTCTTTTCCACTTGCTTAATTTTTTCTACAACACGACAGACACGACTCTGTTGACACACGTATGATTTGCTGGGATACGCTAGGAGAGGTCGGATCGTTATCGTGGCCGGGGCCCAGAGACTGCCCCGACGATCTCGCCAAGAAGGTATCCGGTGAATCTAAATACTCTGGACGAGATGTACACATCCGATGCCCGAAAAACCACAGCTACAGGTGCTGCAGGACGATGACGTCGGCGTCGAGAGCACGGGGTATCGGTCACAGGTGATGGTCACTCCCGAGAACGTCGCGTTTCTCGCGGGGCAGGTCGGGTCGGACCCGGAGACGAAGGAACTCGTCTCCCCGTCGATGTACGAACAGACGCTCCAGTGTCTCTCGAACGTCGAGCAACTCCTCGAACCGGTCGATGGGGACCGACACGATCTCGTCCAGTTGCACGTGTACATCACCGACAAGGATCTGTACCCCGAGTTCAACGAGGCTACCGAGGAGTTCTTCGGCGAGAATCCCCCGACCAGGTCGGTCGTTGGAACGCCGTTTTTGGCCGGCGACGCACTCGTAGAAATAAGCGCCATCGCGTATCTGGACGAGTAGCGGGAGAGAGCGAGGTCTCTGCTGGCTGTCGTCCTCGCATGCCGGCACAGACTGGTATTTCTACGGACCGCTCAATCAACAAATGGTATTTCATAACCTGAAATACTTGTGTACACAAGTGTATTAATTTGAGAAAGGCGTAAAAAATCGCTTCAGTGGGAGGACTGCGGGGTGGACGCGGGGTTCGGTCGACACGGCTTCCGTCAGTTTACAAGCGGTATCGGGGAATGCCCGGGGCTTGACCCCGAGTGATTCACCGAGTGCAGATGTCGACGAAGTTCCGGAGGATAGCCAGCCCGGTCTCGCCGGACTTCTCGGGGTGAAACTGCGTGCCCAAGACGTTGCCGGCCTCGTTGGCGACGACACTCGGGAACTCGACGCCGTAGTCGGTCCTCGCCACGACGGCGTCCCCGTCGTCCGGGGCGGCGTAGTAGGAGTGGACGAAGTAGGCGTACTCGCCATCGACGGAGCTATCGGCTCCGTCTGCTCGTTGCGTCTTCGAGGCAACGCCATCGACTCCCGTCACGAGCGGGTGGTCGCGCTCGACCGAGAGCTGGTTCCAGCCCATGTGCGGGACCTTCACCTCGCCCGGAACGCGGAGGTTCGTCCCCGGAATGAGGTCGAGCCCTCTGGTCGAGGCCTCGCCCGCGTGGGCGGCTTCCTCGCTCGTGGTCAACAGCATCTGCATGCCGAGACAGATGCCAAACAGCGGCGTGCCGGCGTCGGCTTCCTCGACGAGGGCGTCCCGGAAGGGGCCGGCGTTGTCCATCCCTTCGCTGAACGCGCCGACCCCCGGCAGGACGATGCCGTCCGCCGACGCGAGCGCCGACGGGTCGTCCGACACCTCGACCGCCGCCCCTGCACGTTCCAGTCCGCGCGTGACGCTCCGGAGGTTGCCGAGCCCGTAATCGACGACCGTAATCTCCGTCGCCCGCTGTCGCGTGCTCATATCTCCCGGTTGGATATCTCCGTGTAAGTGCGTTCGCTTTTCTGGACCGCTGAGGGAGGATGCGCTGGGCGTTTTTCGTCGATGCCAACCTCGACCCGAAAGTCGCACGGCTCCTCGAACAGGAGGGATATCGCGCCGAGTACTCCGATCTCGACAAGTGGATATCCGTGGAGTGACCGCCGGATACTGCCCGACCTCTGCCGGTTCGATTGACTTTTACCGGTCGAGCGGCAAACTCAGTGGGAATGACCGACCCGGACTTCGCCGTCGTCGAGTTCGTGCTGACGACGCTCGCATACAACGAGAGGGAGGACCTCGACCCCGACGACCTGCCCCCGTCGTACCGGACCCCGTTCTGGAGTGAGGGGACCATCGAACGACCGCTCACCGCGACAGTCGAGACGGCGCGGCAGGCGACGGGCGTCGACCGGCCCTGGGAGGCGATTTCGGGGCTGATGTTCACCGACCACGACGACTTCTCGGGAGCGATTGAGTTCACCGACCGCTCGATGGCCGAGCAGTGGTATCTCGACCGCGCCGAGGACGACCGCATCGAGGAGAACCCGGTGCTGGCCGCGACGTTCGAGGACGACCGCGACGTGAATCACGAGCTGGCACGGGCGAACAACCGGCCGGCGAGAGCGGACAAGGCGTTCATCGACACGCTGCTGGAGGAGTACTTCGACGACGACGAGGAAGACGAGATGCTCGATCTGGTGGACGTCCGCGCCCCCGAGGAGATCGAGTTGACGCTCGACGACATCGTGCTGACCGACGAACAGGAGGGGGAGATATACAAGATCGTCAAGGCCATCGAACACCGCGAGTACCTCGCGAGCATCGGCCTGCGCGAGATCGGCAAGCTCCTGTTCGTCGGGCCGCCCGGGACCGGCAAGACGTCGGTCGCGCGCGCCCTGGCCCAGAAACTCGGCCTGCCCTGCGTCGAGGTGAAGCTGTCGATGATTACCAGCCAGTACCTGGGCGAGACCGCCAAGAACGTCGAGAAGACCTTCGAGGTGGCCAAACGGCTCTCGCCGTGTATCCTCTTCATCGACGAGTTCGACTTCGTTGCCAAGACCCGCGCCAGCGACGAACACGCGGCCATCAAACGCGCGGTCAACACGCTGTTGAAGAGCATCGACGAGGTGTCGCTCATCCGCGACGAGGTGTTGCTCATCGGCGCGACGAACCACCCCGACCAGCTCGACGCGGCGGCCTGGCGGCGGTTCGACGAAATCGTCAACTTCCCCAAACCCGACGCGCCGATGCGAGCCGACATCCTCCGCATCGTCACCCGGGAGATGGAGATTGTCGACTTCCACCCGGAGGAACTCGCGGACCTGACCGAGGGGCTGACCGGCAGCGACCTGCGGCTGGTTCTGCGCGAGGCCGTGCTGGAGGCGCTCACCGAGGAGCGGACGACCGAGAGCGACAGTCACGACCACAGTGACTGACAGTCCGGGTATAACGCAGGACCGACCGTCGTTCGTCTGTCCCGATGCGAACAGGGACAGCGGTCGACCCTGTCTCGACCTGATGCTGGGAGAGGTTTATGCGGTCAGGGGGCGAACGGACAGATATGGAGATACGCGAAGCGGAGCCACGGGACCGTCCGGCACTCAGAGACGTCGCCAGGCGTTCACTGGAGGCGTCGTATCCGCTCAATCCGAAGGCGATCACCGGCGCAATCGAGGAGTGGTATGACGAGAACCGCCTCAGGGACATGCTCCACGGGGACGACCACGTTCTGCTGGTCGTCGACGTGGACGGCCAGGTAGTGGCGTTCTCGGACGCCGTCGTCACCGGGAACACGGGCGAGATTTACTGGCTGCACGTCGACCCCGACTACCGTGCCGAGCGCTACGGCGAACAGCTATTCGAGGCGACGCGCGACGAACTCGAACGGCGAGAGGGGACGAAACTCCAGGGTCGCGTCCTCGCCGTCAACGAGGGGGGCAACGCCTTCTACGAGCGACACGGGCTGACGAAGGTCGGCGAGGAGACGACCGAAATCGACGGCACGCCCTACGTCCAGAATATCTACACCGAACTCGAACCGGACACCATCGAGGCGATAGAGGTCGACGGGGAGACCGTCTACGTCAACCACGCCAACACGGAACGGGGCTCGCTCGGACCGTTCCACGTCGTCTATACCGAACGCGACGGCGAGGACATCTACGGCTACTGGTGTTCGAAGTGCGGGAGTTTCGCCAACGCGATGGACGCGATGGGTCGCATTCAGTGTGACACGTGCGGCAACGCCCGCAAGGCGACGCGGTGGGATTCAGCGTACCTGTGACTCGGGGGCGGGCGGCCAGTCGTCAGAAACCCCTCGAACGTCACCGCGCAAGCGGCATCGAGTAGCTCGTCTCCCTCGTCGCACTCGCCACAGTTGTGGGGGCCGCGGTCGCTCCCGTGACCCACGGGGTCCGAGACCACGATGACGTCCTCCTCTGTGGTCGCCTCCAGCACCGCGGCGACGCTCCAGAGCCACGGCGGCCGGTAGCCGTCGTTGTAGTAGAGGTCCTCGACCATGGTGTGGCGCTGCACGTTCGTGGGATTCATCGAGACGGTGTGACACCCCTCGACGGCCCCACAGCGCCGGATCGAGCGTTTCATGTCCGCGATGGCCTCCGATTCCGAGAGGAAGGGGGGTTTCATCAGCAGATAGGCCTTGACCCCCGCCCCGGCGGCCACGGCCTCGCTGGCGGCGTCCTCGAACTCCGCGAAGTCGAAGTACTTGTTGACGCAGTCGTGGCGGACCCGGTCGGTCGCGGTCTCCAGGCCGACCGCGACGTCGGTTTCGACCCCGCGGTCGGTGAGGTCGGCGAGTTTCTCGCGGTCGACGAAGTCGGGGAGCGACTCGACGACCATCCGCTCGCGGTCCGCGAACGTCTCGGCGATTGCACGTCGGGTCTCCGCGGGGACCTCGCGCTCGTCGAGGAACGAACCGGAGGTGTAGATTTTCACCTGGCCCGCCGGCTCCTCGGCGTGTTCGGCCTCGTGGTCGAGGCATTTCTCGACCTGTGTCATGAGGTCCTCGTGGGGCACCGTCCCGCCCTCGACGCTCTCGGCGACGTACCCGCACATGGTACAGCCGCCGGCGCGAGCCCAACGGCATCCGCCGGTGTTGAGGATGATAGTCAACGAGTCGTACACGCCCGAGGGCGTGTTGTCCTCGTCGAGCCACACCCGCGTCGGCTCGCGCGGGTCGTAGGTCTCGTCCTTCCGGGCGCGTATCTCCCGCATCGCCTGGTTGTGGGCGTCCATCCCCTTGCCCTGCTCGTAGACCTCCGGACTCGGCTTGCTCATCAGTCCCCTGTTGACTGTCCGCGCGTAAACCACCTGCGTTCCATGACGACTCCCGCCCGCCGCCTCGGTAAAAACCCGTACACGGCGATAGCGTGAACGCCCGCGACTCACCGCACCTCCGAAAACACATACGGAAACGGACAGAACGACACTTCTGTCCCAGCGCAAACAGAAACATAATTCTGGTTATATTTATGGTGGAGAGAGTCCTGGGATGGGATGGAACGATGACAGCGAACGCAGTGACATCGGAGACCGACGACACGCTGGAGGCACTTGCGAACCTGCCGACGATGGCGCAGGCGACAGTATCGCCGGATGGAGACCGGATCGCGCTCTACTACGACGTCACCGGGCGCAACGAGTTGCACGTGCTCGACGTCGAGACGGGCGAACTCACGCAGTGGAGCGACGGGGACGTCTCCCGGGACGCAGGCTCCGGGCTGAAGTGGGACGTCGACGGCGAGCGCGTGTTCTTCCACGACGACGAGGACGGCAACGAGCAGTTCGACGTCGTCGCCATCGCGCCGGACGGCGTCGAGTACCTCCTCGACACGGAGGGACAGACGGCGATTCAGGACGTCGGGCCGGACGGCGACTGGCTGCTGGTCGGGTCGAGCCACGGGGGGCAGTTCAACCTCTACGGTCACGACGTCACGAGCGGCGAGACGACGAAACTCACCGACTACGAGCGTGCGGCGGCCGCCGGCCAGGTCTCCCCGGACGGCGAGCGAATCGCCTATACCACGAACGAGACTGACGACTACGAGAACTTCGACGTGTACGTCGCCGACGCCGACGGGTCGAACCCGCGGAACCTGGAAATCGGCGAGACGGGAGCGGAGTCGATTCCGGTCGAGTGGGGACCGGACGGCGACCGGTTGCTCGTTGCGGACAACACCGAGGACCTGGGCCGGTGTGGCATCTACCACTTCGACGCCGACGAGGTGACGTGGTACGGCGGGACCGAGTACGAGGAGATGCCGGAGTTTTTCATGCCCGACGGCCGTCGCCAGCTTCGGCCAGGACCGCCACGCGTTCGATGACTCCCGGGTGCTCGTCACCTGCGAGCGGCCTACTCGACGACCCGAGTTGCTCGTCTACGACCTCGACGCCGACGAGTACGAAACGGTCCTGGCGGCGGAGTACGGGCCGTTCGACCCCGACGACTTCGCCGACGCCGAGTACTTCACCTTCGAGTCCGACGGGGTTCCGGAGACGCGACAGGCGGCCGTCGAACACGACCCCTACGAGGAACTCGAAATCGGTGCCATGCTGTACGACTCGGGGGAGCGCCCCTCGCCGCTCATCGTCAACCCCCACGGCGGACCCAGGGTGTACGAGACGCAAAACTTCGACGTGTTCACGCAGTTTCTCGTCTCGCGTGGCTACTCGGTCCTGCAGGTGAACTACCGCGGGTCGGCCGGCCGCGGTCGGGAGTTCGTCGAGGCGCTATACGGCGACTGGGGCGGCGCCGAGCAGGGTGACGTCGCCGCCGCGGCGGAGCACGCCCTCGACGAGTACGACTGGCTCGACGAGGACCGCGTCGTCATGTACGGCCGCTCGTACGGCGGCTTCTCGGCGTACTGGCAGGCGGTCCAGTACCCCGACCTCTACGACGCGGTCATCTCCTGGGTCGGCCTGAGTGACCTGAAGGACATCTACGAGGAGCGGTCGCCGAAGAACTACGTCGAGAACATCGACTCGCCGCTGCTCGTCCTCCACGGCGTCAACGATACCCGCGTCCCCGTCTCGCAGGCCCGCATCATGCGGGAAGCGCTCGAAGGTGCGGGGTTCACCGAGGGCAAGAAAAGCGACTTCGAGTACGTCGAACTCGGCGAGGAAGGGCACAGTTCGACCGACACCCAGCGGAAAATCCGCGTGTTCTCCCTGCTTGACGACTTCCTCGACCGCCGGCTAGGGGTTGCGAGCTGACTGTCGGTGTCACTTCTTCACCACTACTTTTCGACCACGACCACGGTGTGCTCCTCCCCGCGGTGACGGGCGCGTACCTCCCCGACCTGCCGGAGATACTCGTCGAGATTCAGTGTCTCATGGTGGACGACGGCCATCTCCCCGCCCGACCGGAGCACGTCGGCCGCGCCGGCAAAGAGATCAGTGAGGACGCCGCTCCCGGCGTGGGTCGGCGGGTTACAGAGGATGCGGTCGAACCGCCGGTCGATGCCGCGGGTGCCGTCGGCCGTGACAACGGTCCCCGCGACGCCGGTCGCGTCGAGACTCCCCTCGGCGCAGGCCGTCGCGCGAGCGTCGTCGTCGGCCAGCGTCACGTCGACGTCGGCGACGGACGCGGCCCAGGTTCCGACCGGCCCGTAGCCACACGCCAGATCGAGCACGTCCTCGCCGTCTTCGACGGTCGCCGTCTCGATGAGGTGGCGCGTTCCGTGGTCGAGTTCGCCGGGCGAGAACAGGCCGGGGACCGTCACGAGCGACAGGTCCACACCGGCGACGGACACCTCGATGGTGCGGGGCATGACGTACCTCGGCGGGTCGAACTCGTCGGGCCGGGTGGCCGCGACGACCCGCAGGTCCCCTCGTTCGTGAACCGCCTCGACGCGCGGACAGTGCTCGGTCAGACAGCGCTCGTACCGGTCGAGGCCGGTGGTCGTCTCCCCGGCGACGAAGAGGCGGCCCCCGGGGTCCAGTACCGGGAGCGCGTCGACGAGTCGCTGTTTGCCGACCGGAATCGGCGTGTACCCCGCCGGCGCGTAGCAGGCCGTCTCGAACGTCTCGCCGAGGGCGGCCGGGGAGTCGACCAGCGACACCTCGGCGGTCGCGTCGTTCAGCGCGACGTTGCGCCGACAGAACCGCGTCGCCCGGGCGCTCGTCTCGGTCATCCGGACGCCGTCGGCGAAGGCCGCGAGCACCACGCCCACGACGCCGTAGTTGGCCTGGACGACGAGCAGGTTCCCGACGGTGCGCTCCGAGAGCGCCTCCAGCAACGCCAGTTCGGCGTCCCGGAACTGGTCCGGGGAGTCGAGACCGTCGGCCGTCTCGAAGTGGTACTCCGGCGGTCCCGCGTCGGCGTGGGACGCCAGCGACAGGCGGTCGGTGGGTCCGGTCATCGCTTCGTTCGTACCGGGGACTCGGACGCCGAGCGTGAAAACGACACTGAAGCGTACCGGTGCGACCACGTGTACCCCGCCAACGGTCGTCCGTGGTTCTGCCGTTATCGGATGACTTTCAAGCGCTCCGGTCGACACCTGGGGCATGGAACGCGCACTCATCATCGGCGGGACGCGGTTCATCGGCCGCCATCTCGTCGAGGAGTTCCTCGACAACGGCTACGAGGTGACGCTGTTCAACCGGGGGAAACACCCCAACCCCTTCGCGAAGTACGACGGCGTCCAACACGTCAAGGGCGACCGGGCGAGCGGTGCTGCCATCGCCGAGGCCGCGGAACAGTCGGAGGCGCAGGTCGTCGTCGACACCGTCGCGTACTACCCCGGCGAGGTCGAACTGGCGACGCGGTGGCTCGACGGCATCGAGGGCCACGACGTCGAAGCCTACGTCTACATCTCCAGTGGCAGCGCCTACGGCGTCGACGAAATCCCCAAACGCGAGGGCGAGACGCCGCTGGAGCCCTGCACTGACGAGCAGGCCGTCGACGACAGCCACGATACGTACGGCGCTCGCAAGGCGGAGGGCGACCGGATGATTTTCGAGGCCGCCGAGCATGGCTTCCCGGCGACGAGTGTCCGACCGACCATCGTCTACGGCAGTCACGACTACACCGGCCGGTTCAACTACTGGGTCGAACGCGTCCGCGCCCACGACCGGATTCTCGTCCCCGGCGACGGCACCAACATCCACCACCTCGTCGCCGTCGAGAACGTCGCCCGCGCCATCCGGGCAGTCGCCGAGGAGGGCGAATCCGGCGAGGTCTACAACGTCGGTGACCGCCGCGTGCTCACGCTGGGTGAGGTCGTCGAGACCATCGCGGACGTCCTCGACCGGGACGTGGAACTGGTCCCGGCGAGCGCCCGCGAACTGGCCGCCGGCGACCTCGAACCGACCGACTTCCCGCTGTACAACCCCGACGTACACGTCCTTTCGACGGCGAAACTGGCCGATATCGGCTGGGACCCCCTCTCGCCCCGCGAGGCGTTCGAGCGGGCCATCGAGGGACCGGTCGACCCCGAACGTGACCCCGGCCCCGAACGTGACGCCGAGGAACGCGTCATCGACTCGCTCACCGACTGACTGCGGGACTTAAACGCGCGTTTAGTTCGAAGTAAAATGCGCATTTTAGTCCCATACCTCTGGAGTAAAATGCACGTTTTAGCTTCTGCGGCGAGGGCGCTACTCCCCCGTCCTCCACGGAGCAACCGGAGGGAGCGGAGTAGGGAGGGGAGACAGCGCCCGCACGGTTCACAAACATGCTCTCCGCCACAGTTACTCCCCCTCCGGTCGAAGGGGAAAGGAAGATGCTCGCCACGCCTCCGTGTATCCCTCGGCGGGTAAGCCTCGCTAGAAGTGATTAGGTGGTCCTCGCGGATTTTCGCCGGGACTCTCTTTCACTGTCCGTATCGCTTCCGAACATGTATATTCGTGATACGTACCACCTTCTATTCAGCTTGGATTGTCTTACTTCCTCCGCCGGCGGAGGGTTGATGTAGTACGAGCCGGTTTAGTAGTGGTAATGGCGTCACAATCACTGACTACTGCTCTACAGGAGACGCTCGACGTCTTCGAGCGGGACGGGGTGCCGCTGACGACGAGTGAGGTGACAGATTCGCTCGACGTCGGACGGCGAAGCACCTACGAGCGCCTGGAGCGGCTCGCCGACCGTGGCCATCTCGAAACCAAGAAGGTCGGTGCGAGTGCGCGCGTCTGGTGGCGCTCGCCGGACGCCGGGTACTCGTCTGCCGATGCCGCCCCGGGTACCGGGGACGCGAGTTGGGACGATGCCATCCCCAACGGCACCGGGCACGTGGATTCGGACGCGGACTCCCGGCAGGCAAACGAGGTGTTCGCGGAACTGATCGACGCAATCGAGGAGTATGCGATTTTTTCGCTCGACGCCGACGGTCACGTCCGGTCCTGGAATCCCGGCGCGGAACAGATCAAAGGCTACGAGGCCGACGAGATACTGGGCAGGCACTTCTCGACGTTCTACACCGAGTCAGACGTGGAGGCAGGCGTCCCCGAGCAGAACCTCACGGCCGCCGCCGAGCGGGGGTCAGTCGAGGACGAGGGCTGGCGCGTCCGGGCTGACGGCACCAGGTTCTGGGCGAACGTCACCATCACGGCCATGCACGACGCCGAGGGGACTCTCCAGGGGTTTGCGAAGGTCACATGCGACATGACTGCACGACGGGAGTACGAGGAGACGCTCGAAGAGCAGGCCCATCGACTCAAGCGTCAGCGCGACGAGTTCGAGAACGAACTCGACACGGTCTTCGAACGGATTTCGGACGGGTTCTACGCGCTCAACGAGGAGCTCTGTTTTCTCTATCTGAACGACCACGCGGCGGAGATCATGGGACTGGACGAGTCCGCTATCGGCAGGCCCTTTTTCGACGAGGTTGCGGTCACTGACTCGTTCGAAGCGGCGCTTCAGGAGGCGCTCGACACACAGGAGCCCGTGATTATGGAGGATTACTACGAGCCGGTAGACCGGTGGTTCTCCAACGCGATCTATCCCTCGGAGTCCGGGCCCTCGGTGTACTTCCGCGACGTCACCGACCGGAAGGAGCGCGAGCAGGAACTCGCCCAGTACGCGACGCTGTTCGAGGAGGCCAAAGACGTCAACGTCATCGTCGAACCCGACGGCACCTTCCGCTATCTCACCCCGTCGGTAGAGAACGTGTTCGGCTACGAGCAGGCGGAACTGGTCGGCGAGGTCGGCTTCGAGTACATCCATCCGGAGGACCGCGACGAGGCGGCAGCGGAGTTCGCGAAGATGCTCGAAACCCCCGGCTACGAACCGGAGATCGAGTTCCGGTTCGAACGCGGGGACGGGTCGTGGATCGTTCTCGAAGCGCTCGCCCGGGACCTCCGGGACGACCCGGACATCGAGGGCATCGTGATCTACACGCGCGACGTCACCGAGCGCAAGGAACGCGAACGGGAACTCGAACGGGCGATTGACCTGCTCCACAAGACCGAGCGCACCGCGGACGTCGGCGGATGGGAGATCGACACCGAGACGATGGGGGTGTTCTGGACCGACGGGATGTTCGACATCCTGGATTTACCCGACGAGGAACCGTCCCTGGACGAAGCGCTCGACATGTATCACGAGGACGACCGGGAGCAAGTCGAGAATGCAATCGAATCGGCACTCGACGACGCGACACCCTTCGACGTGGAGGCGCAAGTCCGGACACACAGCGGCGAGATGCGCTGGCTCCGGATTCAGGGCGTGCCGGAAACGGTCGACGGCGAGGTCGTGACCCTCCGCGGGGCAGCCCAGGACGTCACCGAGCGCAAGGAGCGCGAACGGGAACTGCAACGCCAGCGCGAGGAACTCGCCACGCTCAACAACCTCAACACGATTGTGAGCGAGATCACGGAGACGGTCATCGGGAAGTCGACGCGCGAGGAGATCGAAACCGCCGTCTGTGAGGCACTCGCAGCCACGGATTCCTACGAGTTCGCGTGGCTGGCCGGCATCGACTCGAAGGGGAACACGTTCGAGCCACGCGCCACGGCTGAAACCGACGGGTACGCCGAGGAGATCACGGTTTCTCTCGATCCCAACGACTCGACGAGTCGGGGACCGGCCGGAACGGCTATCCGGGAAGGGGAGACGCAGGTCGTCCGGGACGTCTTCGCCGACCCCGACTTCGAGCCGTGGCGCGACATCGCGGCCGAGTACGGGTTCAGTTCGCTCGCCGCAATCCCCATCGTCCACCGGGGGACCGTCTACGGCGTCCTCGGCGTCTATGCCGCCCGCCAGAACGCCTTCGACACGGCCGAACGAACCGTCATCAGCCGCCTCGGCGAGGTCGTCGGGCACGCGATTGCGAGCATCGAGCGCAAACGCGCGCTCATGAGCGAGGAGGTGGTCGAACTCACGTTCCAGGTCCGCAACGTCTTCGAGGCACTCGACCTTCCAGTCACCTTTTCCGGAACGATAACGTTCGACGAACTCGTCCCCGTCGCGGACGATTCGTTCCTCATCTACGGCACGGCGACTGCGGACGCCAGGGAGGGACTGGCGACCATCAACGACGAGCGCTCCACCTGGGAGACGATAACGTTCTACGACGAGGACGGGGAAACCAGGTTCGAACTCAAGCTCTCCGAACACCCGGTGCTCTCGACGCTCGCCTCGCTTGGTGGCTCGCTCGAAGAGTCAATCATCGAGGACGGGGACTACAGGCTGACGGTCCATCTGGCCCCGAGCGCGGACGTCAACCGCTTTATCGATATCGTTCAGGAGCAGTATCCCGAAATGGAGATGGTGACGCGCCACCAGCGGGTCCGAACTGACGACGAGGGCGAATCGGACGCCGTCTGCGAGGCGCTCACCGACAGCCAGCGGACGGCCCTGGAGGCCGCGTATCACTCGGGCTTTTTCGAGTGGCCCCGGGACAGCGCCGGCGAGGACGTCGCAGACTCGCTCGGCATCGCGCCCCCGACGTTCTCCCAGCACCTCCGCAAGGCCCAGAAGAAGGTCGTCGGCGCGGTGCTCTCGGCTGACCGCGCGTGAATGCGCGCTGGAAGAAATTTGATGCCCTCAGAAGCGTCAAGCGACCTTATCGTCCCCGCTCCACTCGGCGGAGTTGTCTTGTGGCTCGTAGCCAAGCGCCTCGCGGGCGCGTTCGATGAGAGTAGTACCTGCGGTCGTTGTCGGAGAAGAATACGGCGGATTTGCCGGGTCTGACCCTGCTGTACGGCTGGTTCGGAGAACGACAATGAACGCCCGAACCGACGCTCCGAACTCGCGTGAACAGCGCCTCGAACCACTCCCAGCGGCCCGTGCAAAATCGCTCTACCTCAAGTCACGGAAAGACGAACTCGCGGAACTAACCGAACACTTTTCCCGGATAACGGGACCAGTACGTGCCATGCACTCGTTTCGTGACGTGGAAACCGCGGCCTACTGCCCTCGGAAGCTCTACTACAGGCGCAAGTCACCCGACCCCGAAGAGACGCCCGAAAGCGTCGAAGCCGTCAGGGACCTCGCATTCCGGTACGAGCAGTTGCTGGCCGACGACGGAGCCATCCGCCAGGCACCGATTGCCGTGACCCCCACCCAGTATCGGTCCCGACTCGGCTGTGCCCGGGCGCGACTCGACTGCTGGGACGAACTCGTCGACCCCGCCGGCAGGGATGCCCTGCTGGAGGGGCGCGACTGCCGTGGCATCGCCCACAAACTGCTCGATACGGAGCCGCCTTCCCTCTCGCTCGCCTTCGCCGGACAGCCCCCCGAAACCGGCGTCTGGAAGCCCCAGAGCGTCCGCCTGATGGCCGCAGCGAAGGCGCTCTCCTGGGAGCGAGAGGCGGGTGTCGAGCAGGTGGTCGCCGAGTATCCGGCACACGGCCTCGTCCGGGAGATCGAGGTCGACGCCCGTCGAACCGCAGTCTACCGGTCGGCAGTCCGGACCGCCGAGGCGGTCGATGGCCCGCCTGCTCGCACAAGTAACCGCTCGAAGTGCGAGCCCTGCGAGTACCAGGCCGAATGTGGGGTCAAAACCCGGTCGTTGCGGAGCCTGCTGGGCGGCTGACCCTAGTGCTCGTCGAGCCAGGCCTCGATTTCCTCGGCCAGCCCCCCGCGGCGGTGGATTTCGTTCCGGGAAACGTCGACGACTGTCGACCCGCCGCCGGGCGTCTCGCCGCCGTCGAGGGCGACTGTCGCCGCCTCGCGAACGCGTGCATCCACGTCCGAAAGGCGGCGGGCGCTTGGATTGCCGCTGATGTTCGCACTCGTGGCGGTCACCGGGGCGACGGCATCGAGAAGCGAGAGCGCCAGGTCGTGCTCCGGGATGCGGATGCCGACCCGGTCGCGGCCGGCGGTCAGTTCGTCCGGCACCGCCGCGGTTTTCTCGACGACGACGGTCACCGGACCCGGGAGGAACCGTTCCATGAACGCCGCCTCCCGGGCAGTCGGTTCGGTGTACTCGCGAGCGGACTCGACGCCGGGAACCCCCATCGAAACCGGCTTCGAGCGGTCGCGGGATTTCGCCGAGAACATCCGGTCGACCGCGTCCGCGTCCAGCGCGTCAGCGCCGAGTCCGTAGACCGTCTCGGTCGGGTACACGACCAGTTCCCCCTGCCTGATTGCGGTCGCTGCCGCCCGGACGTCTTCCGTGGTGGCGTTCTCGCTGTTTCCGGTCATCGTCGGCAGTCAGGCGACCTGTTCGAGGGCGTCGTAGTCCGGAAGGTCGGGCCACTCGCCTGCCACCCAGGCCATCGTGACGCCGGTTCGTTCGTCGACGATGACCGGAACAGTCCGGATGCCGGCGATGCGTTTGACGACGTCGCGGTCCGAGTGCATCGGTTCGACGAACCGCGAGCGGTAGTCGAGGCCGAGTTCGTCGAGTTTCACGACGACCCGCTCGCAGAACGGACACGCCTGTAGCCGGGAGAGTGTGATTGCTGGGTCGTTCATGACGGAAGCTAGAGCGAGGATGGTGTAAGCCCTTCGACCGCGAGGTGTTAGACCGGATGCGGCCCCGTTCGGGCGGTCCAGCGATGGCAACGGGACGACAAGACTTAATCCGGACCGAGGAGAAGTCACAGGCTGATGCAGGTCCCTGTCGCCGACGACGCGCTACTGGCAGTCAGCGAGGTGTCGGAAGAGATAGTGCTGTCGGTCGAGGCGTTCGGCGGACGAGGGGAGACGCGGATCGCGAACGCTCCAGTCACTCAAGGCGGACCCACACCGGTTGCTCGTGACGATTCTCGTGGGCAACAACCTCGTCAACATCGCGATGTCGTCGATAGCGACGGGGCTGCTGGCGTACTTCCTGGGGAACCAGAGCCAGGCGGTCTTCATCGCGACGTTCGGGATCACCGCGCTGGTCTTGCTGTTCGGCGAGAGCGCGCCCAAGTCCTACGCCGTCGACAACACCGAGTCCTGGGCGCTCCGCATCGCCCGTCCCCTGAAACTGGCCGAGGTCGTGCTGTTTCCGCTGGTCGTCCTCTTCGACCACCTGACCCGGATCGTCAACAAGGTGACCGGCGGCCGTGCCGCAATCGAGGAGTCCTACGTCACCCGAGAGGAAATCCGCGACCTCATCGAGACCGGCGAACGGGAGGGAGTCCTCGACGAGGAGGAACGCGAGATGCTCCAGCGGACGCTCCGGTTCAACCGAACCATCGTCAAGGAGGTCATGACGCCGCGACTCGACATGACCGCCGTCCCGAAAGACGCCTCAGTCGCGGAGGCAATCGAGACGTGCATCCAGAGCGGCCACGAGCGGTTACCGGTCTACGACGGCGAACTCGACAACGTGCTTGGGGTCGTCCACCTCAACGAACTCATCCGCGACAGGGACTACGGAAACGGTGCCGGGACCGTCGACCTGGAAGACCTCATCGAGCCGACGCTGCACGTGCCCGAGACGAAAAACGTCGACGAACTGCTACGGGAGATGCGCGAGGAACGCCTCAACATGGTCATCGTCATCGACGAGTTCGGGACGACCGAGGGGCTGGTCACAATCGAGGACCTCGTCGAGGAGATCGTCGGCGAAATCCTCGAAGGCGGCGAGGAGGAGCCTATCGAATTCGTCGACGACGACACTGCCCTGGTCAAAGGCGAGGTCAACATCGACGAGGTGAATGAGGCACTCGGCATCAGCCTCCCGGAGGGCGAGGAGTTCGAGACGATAGCCGGGTTCGTCTTCAACCGCGCCGGACGGCTCGTCGACCAGGGCGAAGTCATCCAGTACGAGGGCCTCGAAATCCGGGTCGAACAGGTCGAGAACACCCGTATTCTGAAAGCCCGCATCACCGGGCTCGAAGAGCACGGTCGACAGCCCGAGCGGCGACCTGAAGCCGGCGAGGAACTGCCCGAGTGATCCGTGGCGCAAACGGGATATGTGTGACTGCATGGCGGTAAAGAATCACGCCCGTATCAGAGCGCGTCGAACAGCAGGAAACAGCCGTAGCCGATGCCGAGCGCGCCGGCGAGCGAGGCCACCCACGCCAGCAGCGTGTACCCCATCTTCCGGGCGCTGACCTCGCCTTTCCCGCCGCTGGCGGCGTAGCCGCTTCCGATGATGGCCGAGACGATGATCTGGTTGAACGAGACGGGAATGCCGAAAAAGACTGCCGTCTGTGCCAGCGCGAACGACGGGATGAGCGCGGCAATCGACCGGTTCGGGCCGAGCGCGGCGTAGTCCTGGGAGAGGGCCTTTATCATGCGCGGAGCGCCGGTCCAGGAGCCGGCGAGCAGCCCCAGTCCGCCGCCGAGCAGCAGGGCGGTGAGGGGAACGTATCCGTCGAGGAGGGGCACGAGCGGGCCAAGCGCGAGGCCGACCTGACTCCCGCCGGCGGAGAACGCGACCAGCCCCCCGAGGACGAGCAGGAACCGGCGCTGTGCCCGGTCGGGGTCGAGGGTCGCCCGCCGGTAGGTCACGCCCGCGACGACCAGCGCCACCAGCACCGTCGCCAGGACGTAGACCACGCCGCCCCCGCCGACGAACGGCGTTCCGATCCAGAGGGCCGCAATCTCGGTGTACTTGTCCCAGGCGGAATCGCCCCCCATCGCCAGCCCGACGCCGATGACCGCGCCGGTGACGGTGAAGGCCGTGGCGATGGGATAGCCGGTGAAGATGCCGATGGCGACGAGCGTCGCGGCGAGCAGGAGCGCAATCGTCGCGGCCGCCGCCGAGAGTTCGACGCCGCCGACGAGTTCGGTCCCGACGGCTTCGGTGACGTTCGCCCCCTGGAGAACGGCCCCGAGCAGTCCGAGGATGCCGACGAGGAACCCGGCACGCATGATCGAGACGGCGTTGGCACCGACTGCCGGCGCGAACGGCGTCGACCCCGACGAGCCCGCACCGATTGCCCACGCCATAAACAGGCTCGCCAGCCCGGCGACCAGAAGCGTCACCAGCGCCGTCGCTGCGACCATCTCTCGGGTGGGTACTCCCCGAATCATCAAGAGGCTGACGGTCGGGGACCCCCAGTCAGGCTGCGAGGCGAGCACCCAGGGGACGACAATCGAATCATTTGTCCCAGCCGGGCACCAACCACTCCGCATGTACGCCGTGGTCGGCTGCGGGGAGTGCAATGCCCTCTGGATCGTCGAGGGGCGTCCGGAGACGAGCCAGTGTCCCCGGTGTGGGACGACCCGGGCGTTCGAGAAGCGCCGCCAGTTTGTCACCACCGACGACGAGGACCACGCCCGGGAGGTCAGGGCGTCGATGCTCGCCGCCCGGCAGGGCCACGGCGACGCGTTCGCCGAACTCGATTCGTTCGCCGAACTCGACGACCGGATCGAGGACGCGGGCGTCGACGAGGAGACCTACCTCCGCGAATCGGGCGTCGACCCGGACGAAGTCCAGTCCGTCGCCCCAGACGAGTCCCCGGGGTCGACCAGCCGCGAGGCCGTCGTTCGGGAGGCGCTCCGTGAACTGGAAGAGCCGACCGAATCCGACGTCGTCACGTACGCCCGTCGGCACGACGTGCCGGCATCCTACACCGAACGCGCCCTGGAGAAACTCCTCAGAGCGGGGGAAGTAAGCGAGAACAGGGGCGTCTATCGGTTGCTGTGACTACCGGGCATCGTCTCGCCATCCCCGCGGAACCTGTTTCTGACCGCCCACGACCCGAGTCCGACCCCGCTGAGAAGCATCGTCAGGACGAACACGCGGATGACGACCGGCATCGCGTCCGCGCGCTCGTCGACAGTGAGAACTTCGATGGTGCCAGTCCGGGCGTGGTCTCCCGTCGCGACCGTATAGTTGTACTCTCCCGGCGGCAGGTCGTCTTCGACGTCGAGCGAGAACGTCACTGACCGGGATTCGTTCGCCCCGAGGGTGCGTTCGGTCTGGTCGAGGAGTTCGCCGTTGAACTCCAGGCCAATCGGCGTCGTCGCCTCGACGTCGCCGGGGTTGTGGACGGTCGCGATGATTTCGGTCTCCTCGCCCTGCCACACTTCGGCCGGGTCGTCGACGCCGCTGACTTCGTGGGCCGGGCGGTCGACGACCGTGAGATTCCCGGCCGCCGTCTCGGTGCCGACGCTGACGGTGTACTCGTGCGTGCCAGTCTCGGCCGGGACGGCCACTGAGAGTGTGAGGGTGGCTGCTTCGGCGGGATCGAGTTCGACGGTCCGTGCCGTCTCGCCCTCGTCGGGCGTCCAGCCGAGCGACCAGTCCACGGTCACCTCACCGGGTTCGGTCCCGGTGTTGGCGACGGTCACCTGCAGTCGTCCATCCTCCTTTGGCGCGACGCGCCCGCGGTCGTCGTGACCGAGGATGGCGAACCGCAAGAAGCTCTCGTTCGTGGCCGTTCCGTCGTCGTAGAGCCAGTCGTGATGGGCGTCGACGCCGAGACGGACGTGTGAATCGACGCTGTCGCCGGCGTAGGGGTTCTCCACGACTGTCGGCGTCGCCGCCCATTCCCCGGAGACGTTACGACGCCACCGTGGCTCCCCCGTCTCGGCGTCGAGTGCGAACAGCGTGCCGTTACCGACGGCCGAGTACACAGTTTTGCCTGCGGTCGTCACGCCCGAAATCCCCGTCCTGTTGAGTTCGAACCGCCACGTTTCGTTCCGCTCGGCCGGATTGATCGCGTACAGTCTTCCCTCAACGCCGTTCACGAAATCCCTGGCGGGGACGTACAGCGTCCGGTTCAGTCGGTCGTCAGCGATGCCGCCGACCGTCGGTTGTCCCATCTCGATGCCCTGGCGTATGAACGTCCACGCAATCTCGCCTGTCCCGGCATCGATGGCGTTTACGAACGTCCGCAAGTTCGCCAGATACACGGTACCGTTGCCTCGCTCGCTCGCGTTCGCCCCGGTCCCGTCCGGGCCGCGCCAGTCGACGACCGGCTGTACGCTCCCACTGACTGGCTGGCTGGTCTGCTCCCACCGCAGTTGCCCGTTCCCGGCGTCGATCCCGTAGACACCGTTCCGGCCACCTGCGATCAGCGTTCCGTTCCCGGTCCCGTTCGAGGGCGGCGTCAACACCGGCGTCGGGTGATACTGCGCGCCGACGTTGCCGGACGACCACGCGATGTCACGGCTGTCGAGGTCGATAGCGTACACCACCCCTTCGAGCGCACCGATGTAGGCAGTGCCGTTCGCAATCGTCGGGGTCCCGGTGACAGTCCCGGGTACGGTGACGTTCCACTCCTCGGTGCCCGTTTCGGCGTCGAGTGCGGTCAGTTCTGTCCGCTCGTCCAGTTCGCCCCCATCGTCCACGTCGCCGATGTAGACGGTGCCGTCGACCACCGTCGGAGGTGTGATAGACTGCAGGACGACGTCGTCGTACGTCCATTCGGGGTCACCGGTCGCCGCGTCGAACGCGTAGACGGCATCGCCGGAGCGGGCATAGAGGGTGCCCCCGACGACGATGGGTGGGCCTGCTGGCTCGTCGAGTTCGGCCGTCCAGAACGGTTCACCCGAGGCACCCTCCAGGGCGGTGATCCGTCCATCGAACGACGACACGTACACCGTCGTGCCGGACAGAACGCCGTCAGCCGGTTCGATCCTCGACCTCGCTGGGGTCGTCGTAATCTCGACGTGCATCCCGTTTGCGAATGAACTCTCCCCGGCAGTCGCCTGCGCTGGCCCGTCTCCGACGAACGGAACGCCGAGAACCAGGAGGGCGATGGCCCCGACGATCAGAAGCGCCGCGACCGAAGCGAGGACGACGTCCTTCGAGGGCAGGTCGTACGACGACGTCTGCCAGTCACCGCCCCGGATGGGGGTGTCGAGGTACTCGCGACAGAGCCCCCCGGCAACGTCGCCTTCGAGCCCGTACAGCAGTCGATGGCGGAGGTCCCCGGCGTCGACGACCGGTGTGTCGGGAGAGCTACGCCGGAGGAGACCGCCGCCATCGAGTCGTGAGATGACGATCTGGTCGATTGAACCGTCCGCCGACGGCGTCGACCGCAACCGACCGAGCCGTCCGGGGGGACGAACCAGGAGCCGCTGCTCGCGTCCGTTCTTGCGGGCGACGACGACGGCGTCGTCGATGGTCGTCTCCCAGGCCGATGCGGTCCAGATATCGGCGACGAAAGCGCAGAACTCACCGTGGTCCAATTCACTCAGCCGGTCGACGAAGACCGACCGTGGAATTGCCGACATTGTCGGCTACTGGGAACTCGACCGAAATATGGGTGTCGTTGGCAACCGTGCTCAGACGAACGTTCGTGACTGCATGCCGGGACAGAATCACGAACGTCCGTATCAGATGCCGGGGATGTTCTCCTCGGCTTCGAGCAGTTCGTGGTACCGGTTGCGGATAGTCACTTCCGAGATGTTCGCCACCTCGCTGACCTCGCTCTGCGTGACTTTCTCGTTGGTGAGCAACGATGCGGCGTACACTGCCGCCGCGGCGAGGCCGACCGGCGATTTGCCCGAATGGACGCCCTGTTCTTTGGCGTTATCCAGGAGTTCCCGGGCACGCCGTTCGACCTCCTCCGAGAGGTTCAGTTCCGAGGCGAACCGGGGAACGTAGCTCTCCGGATCTGCCGGCCTGATCTCCAGGTTCAGTTCCCTGACGACGTACCGGTAGGTCCGGGCGATTTCGTCCTTGTCGACGCGGGACACCTTCGTGAGTTCGTCCAGCGACCGGGGGGTGCCCGCCTTCCGCGCGGCGGCGTACAGCGAGGCGGTGGCGACGCCCTCGATGGACCGACCGGGGAGGAGGTGGGAGACCCAGCGCCGAGGCCATCCGGTCGATCTCGCCCAGCGCCTGCTTGAGGTTGCGCTCCTTCGAGTCTCGCGTGCGGAACCGCTCGTTCCAGGTCCGCAGGCGCTGCATCTTCTCGCGCTGTCTGCTCGATAGCGTGTTGCCGTAGGCGTCCTTGTCCTGCCAGCCGATGTTCGTCGACAGCCCCTTGTCGTGCATCATGTTCGTCGTCGGCGCGCCGACGCGTGACTTCTGGTCTTTCTCCTGAGCGTCGAACGCCCGCCACTCCGGGCCGGGGTCGATCTCGTTCTCCTCGACGACCAGCCCACACTCCTCACAGACCGTCTCGCCGTGCTCGGTGTCCGAAGCGAGGTTACCACCACACTCCGGACAGACGACGACCTCATCGTCCGTCTCGGACTGTTCTTCGTTCTCGTTTTCGTTCTCGCGCGCGTAACGTCTCGTAGTGGTGTCGGTCATGATGGGAACACGGGCCGGGGGTTACACCCGGAAAACTCCTTACCGTACTTGTTTTGTTGGCTCTCAACCGACTTAAATCTTTTCCAAAATCGCATGTTTCCTTTTCGAGGATGCAAATCTTTTCGGGCGATTCGCATACTGTCGTGTTCAATTTCGATAATGCACAGGTGAGCCTCGACTGCGTGTCACTCCCTCTGACAAGGGGGGTCTGTACCGGACCCCCGTGACGCTGGTCGATAAGTCCGCAACGCGCAACCGACAGTCGGTCGTGGGTCGCCGACCCGAGTTCATACGGACGTTCGTGACTATTTTCGGCCTGACCCGAAATTATCGCCTGTTTCGGCCCCTGTAACGGGATATGTGTGACTGCATGGCGGTAAAGAATCACGGTAGGGGATGTTGATACCCGCTTCGTCGAACCGTTCCTTGACAGCCTGAACGTACTCGCCGCGGGTTTTCACGAAGTCCGCACGGCTCGGGTTGGCGATCCAGATACGGGACTGGAGCGCGACGTCCGAGTCGCCGAGTTCGACCAGTCTGACCGACGGTGCCGGGTCATCGAGGATGTCCTCGTGGTTTTCGGCCTCCTCGACGATTATCTCGGCCGCCCTGTCGATGTCGTCGTCGTAGCCGATGCCGAAATCGAACTTGAGGCGGAGCTGGTCTTTCGCTACGGGGTTTTTGATGACGCCGTCGGTAAGCTCTGCGTTGGGCACCGTGAGCAACTCGTTGTCGAACGTGCGGACGCGGGTCACCTGGAGGCTGATGTCCTCGACGACGCCGGCGTTGTCGTCCCACTCGATCCAGTCGCCGGTGCGGAACGGTTTGTGGGCGAAGATGAAAATGCCCGCGACGAAGTTCCTGATGACTTCCTGAAGGGCGAACCCGATTGCGAGCGTCGCTGCAGCGGCGATTGTCGCCAGCGACTGCAGGAAGCTCCCGAGCCCGGCCATGCCGAACGCGATAGAGATAGCCACGAACAGGATGAGGAAGTTGACGAGTTTCCCCAGTGGCTTTTTCGCGTGGGCGTCGAGATTCCGGGCGTTCATCAGTCGGGTCGCCAACGGACTCACCGTCAGCCGACCGAGGACGTACAACACGAGAAGGGCACCGACGAAGACGAGGCCCGTCGCAACCGTCTCCGGATACCACACATTGAGGTCGTCGAGTTGGTCCGCAATCGGCTCCACGACGGCGAGCGCGTCCTGAAGGACTGTAAATTTCGCAATCGCGTCGTGTTGCAGCCCCACCGTCAGCGCATCGGACAGCAGTGTGAGTTCCGTCATCGTCCGGACCTCCGTTCCCTGCTCATTGTTCCAGCACCGCGGTGTGACCGCGGGTTTCGACGACCGTCGCATTCACCCTGTCGCCGAGTTCGCGGGCCAGCGTCTCGGTGTCGGTCCCCGCCCGTGCCGCCCGGTGGAACTTGACTTTCACCATGTCGCGGTCCCCGAGCTGGTCGGCCAGTTCGTCCGTGACGGCGTCGATGCCGTTTTTCCCAACCCAGAGTGTCACATCGAGGTTGTGTATCCGTTCGCTACGGCTGGTATCTTCCATACTATCGTGCTTTTAGGTCCGTCCGTCTTAAACCTCGGCCAAAACTGTTGGGTGGAACCTGTAGCTGGCGCATCACGCGTCGTAGGGATAGCGGTGGTGTTCGCCACAGTCGCAGGTAGTAACGACGTGCCCGTCCTGGAGTCGAACGCGGGCGTTCGCTCCGGGCACCAGATACACGTCACAGCGGTCGCAGGTCCGTCGAACGAACGTCCGGGGCAGCCGGAGGCGGTTCCGTTCGGCGATGCGTCTCGCCCGCCGCACGTACCGACGTGCCCGCTCCTCGTCGCCGTCCTGCACTGCCTCACGTGCGAGTTCCGCCAGTCGCTCGATGCGCTCGCTTGCGACCTCCTCTGTCACCGTGTCCCGACGTAGTGACCCCGGCATATTTTACGATACCGTTGTACGCTCCTGTATGGAGCGAATCGCAATCGAGAACGTGGAGTCTCGCGCCTTCGGCGACGGCAACCACCAGCGTGGGCTGTCCGACCCGCTGGGGACGACGGACGTCGCCATCAACCACTACCGGCTCGCCCCGGGCGAGGGGTTCCCGGGCGGGCTTCACACCCACGTGGACCAGGAAGAGGTGTTCGTCGTGCTCGAGGGCGAGGCGACGTTCGAGACGTTCGAGGGGAAGATTACCGTCGCTGCGGGGGAACTCATCCGGTTCGGACCCGGCGAGTTCCAGTCCGGCAACAACGAGTCCGACGAGCACATCGTCGCGCTCGCACTCGGCGCACCGCGGGACAGCGAGGACGTCCGGATACCGGTTGCCTGCCCGGGTTGCGGACACGAGAATTTGCGGCTAGATTTCACCGGAAGCAAGATGACGTTCGCGTGTCCGGACTGTGGGGCCGAGCACGTCCCACGCGACTGTCCGGATTGTGGGCACGACGACTTGCGTCTCACGCTTGCCGACGGCGGGTCGACGGTCGTCGTCTGTCAGGGGTGTGGGTCGGAGTTCGATAACCCCCCGCTACGGTGAGCGCGAGAACTTGGGGGTCGAATAGAGAGAGTCCCGGTCAGTACGGCGGCGACGTCTCCCCCTCGTAGTCGGCGGTCGGTCGGACCCCGATACCGTGAACGTCGGGGTCGGGAATCGCCGGCGCGTCCTCCTCGCCGTCGCGTGCGGCCTGAATCTCTTCCTCGTAGTCCTCGATTGTGCCGATACAGCCCGCGAGCGCACCGGCACCGACTGTTCCGGTCAGAAACCGCCGACGCGAAATATCCGGCAGACCCGACGTTGCCACGCTGGAACCAGTAACGCTGATGCTTTCCGCCTGTCAGGAACCAGCACTGTCCCGTCCTCACTCACAGCCGCTTGCTCACGTAGGGACCGTCCTGTTTGAACGCCAGTTTCTCGCGGTAGTACTCCCGGACGCCGATGCCGCTGAGGACGGCCAGTTTGTCGTAGCCGGCGTCGGCCGCGATGCGTTCGGCCTCCGCGAGCAACCGCTTGCCGTAGCCCTGGTGCTGGTGTTCGTCGACGGGACCGTCCGCCCCGGCGTCCTCGCCGACGCCGACCTGGCTGCCGTAAACGTGCAGTTCCCGGACGACGGCCGCGTTCTGGAGTTCGCGCCGCACGGGGTCACCGTCGGACACGTCCGACGAGCCTCCCCTCGCTTCGCTCGCGGAGACGTTCGGGAACCGGAGCCGGCAAAAGCCAACGAGGAGGTCCCGGTCGAAATCCTCGAAACTGATGAAATGCTCCGTTCCGCCGGCGACCTCGTAGGTCATCACGTCGAGGTCGACGCTGTCGGGGGTCCCGTCGTTGTGACCGACTTCCCGGCAGCGGATACACTCGCAGGTCCAGCCGTGTTCGTCCATGCGCTTCCGCGCGAGTTGGCGGAGGTTGGACTTCCAGACGCCGCCCTCGATGAAGTCCGCGGGGATGTCCCGCTGGACGCGCTGGAGGCGCGTGTACCGGGGAATCATCGACTTGATTTCGGCCACGAGTTCGGCCGCCTCCTCGTTGCCCAGGGGTTCGAACTCGTCTCTGTGCCACCAGTCGTAGACGGCAGTCCCCTCGACCACGAGCGTCGGGTAGATTTTCAGGTAGTCCGGCCGCCACGCCTCGTGTTCGAAGATGCGCCGGAAGTCCTCCAGACACATCTCCTTGGACATGCCGGGCTGGCCGGGCATCATGTGGAAGCCGACCTTGAAGCCGGCGTCGCGGAGCCGGCGGTTGGCGTCGATGGAGTCCTGCGTGCCGTGCCCACGGTGCATCTCGCGGTTGATGCGCTCGTAGGTCGTCTGTACCCCGACCTCGACTTTCGTCCCGCCCAGGTCGAGCATGCGGTCGATCTGCTCGGGGTCACACCAGTCGGGCTTTGTCTCGAACGTCGTTGCGACGTTGCGCACGTCCCCGACTTCGTTTTCCGCGATGACGTCTTCGAGATACCGGAACTCGACCTCCCCGGGGTCCGGCGCGAAGCTCTCGCCCTCGGCCGGCTCGGGCGGTTTGTCGACGTCGTAATCGTTCATCGCTTCGAGGGCGCGCTTGACGAACCACTCCTGGTAGTCGTGGCTTCGGGCGGTCATCGTCCCGCCCATGAGGATCAGTTCGACCTTGTCGACGGGATGGCCGATTTCCCGGAGCTGTTCGAGACGGAGGGTGACCTGCCCGTAGGGGTCGTAGTCGTTCTGCTTGCCCCGGGCGGCCGCGGGTTCGTGGCCGGTGTAGCTCTGTGCGCTGGAAAACTCGGAGTCGGGACCGCCGGGACAGTACAGACACTTCCCGTGGGGACACCGCTCCGGTGAGGTCATGATAGCGACCGGCGAGACGCCCGACGCCGTCCGGACGGGCTTGCGCTGGAGGACGGATTCGAGCTGGTCGCGTTTTTCCTGGGATGCGAAATCGAGCAGGTCCGAGTTCTGCGGGACTTTCGGCGAGGAGTACTTGCCACAGACCTCCTTTTTCGCGGTCTCGACCTCGTCGCGCTCGATCTCGCCCGCGAGGATGCGGTCGACCAGCTCCGCACACGCCTGCTGGAAGGCCTCGCTCTCCTCTGCGGTGTCCGTACTCATCGTGTTTACGTCTCTTCCTCGGGCGAATAAGCGTGTCGCTTGGGGTGTTCGTTCCTCGGGCGAACAGGCGTGGGTATTTGCTCCGGTTGCTGTGGCGAGTCCGTCGACTCGGTGGTCGCCCTCGCTCACTCACCTCGGTAAAATTTCGAGCCGCGCTAGAGGGAGTCAAACAGCGCCTGGAGTTCGTCGCGGAGGGACAACACCGACTCGTACCGGTCGTCTTTCTCCCTGGCCAGCGCCGTCAGCAGAATCTCGTCGAGTGCGGCCGGTAGTTCGGCGTACTCGCTGGGGGGCGCGGGCTGGTCGTTCAGCACAGCGCGCATCACTTTCGTCGGCCGGCCCTCGAACGGCGGTCGCCCGGTGAACAGTTCGTAGAACACCGCTCCTAACTGGTACACGTCCGTACTGCCGTCTATCTGGCCGAACTGGTTGTCGAACTGTTCGGGGGCAGCGTACTGTTGGGACACTCCCTCGACGCTTTTCGACTGCTCGAACCGGTGTTTCGAGAGTCCCGGGTCGGCCACCTTCGGGACGTCCCACGCGCCGCTGACCGACCGGAACAGAATGTTTTCGGGCTTGAGATTCAGGTGCGCGACACCGCGCTGGTGAGCGTGCCTGACGGCTTTCGTCGTTGCGATGGCCGTCCACAGCGCCTGCTCGAACGCCATCTCGTCGGCGCGTTCGTCGAGGTTGCCGGCGTTCATGTACTCCATCGCAATCCAGAACAGCGGCTCCATGTCGTAGTCGACGATTCCAACGATGTGGTCGTGGTCGTCGAGGCGTCGCCACGTTTCCACACGTTCCATCATCTCTATTACAACGTCGGGGTCGGTCGTGTCGTTCAGCCGAAGTTCCTTGAGTGCGACGTCAATCGTACCGTCGGTCGTCGATGCTGTCGCGTAGTACACGTTCGCGCTGTCACCGGTTCCCAGCGGGGCACCCTGCTGGATGTCGTCGTACTGAAGCGAGGCCTGGGGCATCCGGGGAATGTGCTCCGGAACCTGTATCGTGGATTCGGTCCCCTGCTGTGCCCGTTCGCGGAGGCTTTCACACCGGTCGCGGAGCGCGTCGAGTTCCTTTTCGAGTTCCGGGAACTCGAAGTCGGCTATCCGCTCCCCGGTGCCGTCGATAGCGGCCGCAGTCGTCTCGAGTTGCGCGAGTGCATTTTCGGGATTCCCCTCTTCGATCAACTCGTCAGCGACGTCCAGTTCCGAGGCGACCCGTTCGAGCTTCGCCGTCGCCTCCTCATGCGTGTCGTACTCCGCCTTTATCCCTCGCTGTAGCTTGTTCATCTCATCGACGCGGGCGTTGACCTCGTCGAGGCGGTGGCCGGCATCCGCCCTCGCCATCTCCTGTGCCTCCCGGGCCTTGCTACGGGCGCGCTGGCAGACCCTGAGTGCCCAGCTGTAGGACCCCCTCTCACGGGCCTGTCTGGCCTCTCCGATGTCGGTCGTGATGGCGTCGAGTTTGTCGTCTATCGCCTCGTCGGGCTGTCGCGTCGCGTCACCCGGCGCAGTTCCCGGCCCGCCGGGAGAGGGCGACTCGTCCCGGCCATCCGCCGTCGAAGCGGGCGCTCCCGACTCTGCCGTGTCTCCCCGTGTCGAAGCGGGTCCGCTCGGGCCGGCCGTGTCCGTCTGCGTCGACCCTGGCTGTTCGGCGGGTGCCGTCTGTTCGGCAGGGGTTCTCTGTTCGGAAGGGACCCTCTGTCCAGGTGGGACCGACTGTTCGGGAGGGTCCACCCCTGCAGCCGCATCAGCCGGCGGCTCCCCGGGCGGGTCGGACCGGGTCGGTTCCTGTGGCGTCTCCGTGTCGTCTCCGCTTCCGGTAGATCGCTTGAGTGCGAACCCCCCTAGCAGTGCCGCGACTCCACCACCCACAGCGAGCAGTCCCAGCATCGGGAGGTTCCTGCCGTCACTCTCCGGGGGTGGCGTCGGGGTCGGTGTCGGAGTCGCTATCGAACCCGGCGGCGCTGGCTGTTCGGGCGTCGGTGTTGGCGTTGGGGTCGGCGTCGGGGTCGGTGTCGGCGTTGGGGTCGGTGTTGGGGTCGGCGTCGGGTCCAGGACAGTCGTTTCCCGGGAGGCCGAGTCGTCCGGAGAGGAGACAGTGAGGGT
>PXQO01000102.1 GCA_003021285.1 Halobacteriales archaeon QH_2_65_14
AGACGACGAAGCGGACGTCCTCCCGACGTTCCACGAGGTGCGCGAGGAGATGGGGCTGGATGAGTGACCGGCACAGCGTTCCGGTGGCGCATTAGCTTTATTGACACTTGCCACGATTGTGTAGCTTGGGAACACTGCACAGACGGCAGTATCGGTCCGGAATCCCGCGGGCGTACCAGCAGTTCGGCACCCGCAGTGTTCCGAGGAGACAACCATGGTAACGTATGACTTCAGCGGCCAGGTGGCGTTCGTCACCGGGGCCGCACACGGCCAGGGACGTTCACACGCGGTAAAGTACGCCGAGAACGGCGCGGACGTCGTCGTGACCGATATCTGTGCGAACGTCGACACGAACCCGTACGAACTCGGGACGAGAGAGGAACTCGACGAGACCGCCAGCATGGTCGAAGACGAGGGGCAGGAGGCGCTCGCAATCGAGATGGACGTTCGCGAGGAGGCCGAGGTCCGGGCGGCCGTCGAGGAGGCGCTCGACGAGTTCGGCCGCATCGACATGCTCGCCAACAACGCCGGCATCTTCAACTCGGCCGAGATGGTCCAGCTCCCCGAACAGCAGTGGGACGACATGATCGACACGAACCTCAAGGGGGTGTGGCTGTGCTCGAAACACGTCGGCAAGCACTTCATCGAGCGCGGCGGCGGCGGAAAGATCGTCTCCACCTCCTCGACGGCCGGGCTCGTGGGCACGCTTCTGTCGGGCCACTACTCGGCGACCAAGTGGGGCGTCCGGGGTCTGACGAAGACGCTGGCGCTGGAACTGGCCGAGTACGACGTCAACGTCAACTGCGTCTGCCCCACCGGCGTCGATACGCCGATGATAGAGGGGTACGTCGAGCACTACGGCGAGGAGATGCTCGGGGAGATAGCCGAGTTGACTGGTCCGTTCAACCTCTTCAACCCCGAGGACGCGATGATATCGCCCGAGTACATCAGCGAAGCGTACATGTGGCTGTCGAGCGACGCCGCCCGCTATGTCACCGGCATCGAACTCCCCGTCGACGCCGGTTACACCGCCAAGTAACCGCCACAACCTGCGGGTCGGCCTTCCGTGGCCCCTCACTCCGCGGGCGACCGGCGTGCTCGTAGCTCCAGACCCACTTGCGACCGGACGTGAGCAGGGATTTTCCACCCGCATCTTTATCGTGGTTGGTCGCGATGATAATAGGTAGCAAGCCACACGAGATGCGACGGAATCTCGTCGTTCGAAGCCAGCCCTGTTCGTGTGCTTGTTCGAGGTACTCCAATGGTAACGTACGACTTCAGCGGCCAGGTGGCGTTCGTCACCGGGGCCGCACACGGCCAGGGACGTTCACACGCACAGCACTACGCGACACACGGAGCGGACGTCGTCGTTACGGACATCGGTCACAACGTCGATACGGTCCCGTACGACCTCGGCACGCTGGACGAACTCGACGAGACCGCCAGCATGGTCGAGGACGAGGGGCAAGCGGCGCTCGCAATCGAGATGGACGTTCGCGAGGAGGCCGAGGTCCAGGCGGCCGTCGAGGAGGCGCTCGACGAGTTCGGCCGCATCGACATGCTCGCCAACAACGCCGGCTACTGGCCGCCATCGGATGTAGTCGAGATGGACGAGGCGATGTGGAACGACGTGATAGACACACTGTTGAAAGGCGTCTGGTTGCCCTCGAAGCACGTCGGCAAGCACTTCATCGAGCGCGGCGACGGCGGAAAGATCGTCTCCACCTCCTCGACGGCCGGTCTCGTGGGGGTTCCCGGGTTCGGTCACTACGTCGCGGGGAAACACGGCGTCATCGGGCTGACGAAGACGCTCGCGCTCGAGATGGCCGAGTACGACGTCAACGTCAACGCCGTCTGCCCGACGGGCGTCGACACGCCCGGCATCGAGGGCCTGCTCGAATCGTACGGCGAGGAGGTGTTCGAGGAAATCGGGGCGCTCAGCGGCCCGCTGAACGTGATCGAACCCGGCGAGTTGATCGAAGCGAGGGATATCAGCGAGGCGTACATGTGGCTCTCCAGCGACGCCGCCCGCTACGTCACCGGCATCGCGCTCCCCGTCGACGCCGGCGCGACCGCGAAGTAACCCGCCACGAGTACAGACGACACACCACTGCAACATACCACGTATCAACCAATGCCAGAATACGACTTCAGCGGCAAGGTGGCGTTCGTCACCGGTGCCGCGCACGGACAGGGACGCTTGCATGCACACCACTACGCCAAACACGGGGCAGACGTGGTCTGTCTCGACATCGGGGAGAACATGGAATCGGTCCCGTACGACCTCGGAACCCCGGAGGAACTCGACGAAACGGCCTCGCTGGTCGAGGACGAGGGAGGGGAGGCACTGACCGTCCAGGCCGACACCCGCGACGAAGCGCAGGTCGAGGCGGCCGTCGAGAAGGCGCTCGATGAGTTCGGCCGCATCGACATCCTCGCCAACAACGCTGGCATTGCGACCTTTTCGGAACTGGTGAAACTGGACGAGGCGATGTGGGACGAGATGCTCGACACCAACCTCAAGGGGGTCTGGTTGCCCTCGAAACACGTCGGCAAGCACTTCGTCGACCGGGGTGACGGTGGGAAAATCGTCTCGACCTCGTCGACAGCGGGGCTGGTCGGGACGCCCGGGGCCGGCCATTACACCGCCGCCAAGCACGGCGTCATCGGGCTGACGAAGACGCTGGCGCTGGAACTGGCCGAGTACGACGTCAACGTCAACGCCGTCTGCCCGACCGCAATCATGACCCCGATGGTCGAGGGCGTCATCGAGGCCTACGGCGAGGAGGCGCTCGCACGAGGTGCGGAACTCTCCGGGCCGTTCAACATCTTCGACCCCGAGGAGGGCGTCATCGAGGAGGTCGACATCACGGAGGCGTACATGTGGCTCTCCAGCGACGCCGCCCGCTACGTCACCGGCATCGCACTCCCCGTTGACGCCGGCTTCTCCGCGAAGTGAGTACGACCGAAACCGAGGACTCCTGGCGTCGCTGTCGTCCCCCCGAACGGCACCGTTAACTGAGGAAGCGACGACAACGGCGAATGAGCAGCTACCGAAATCACTCCGAGCACCCGCATGGAAGCCCCTGACCGCTCGACTCGGGGGTGTCATAGTCCGTCGGCTGCTGGCACAGGCGGGAAGGCGAGACGTTCGGAACCATACCAATGGCCTACGAGACAACTACCGACCACCTGCTGGCCGAGTTCGACCGGATCGCCCGGATTCTCGACGGCTACCGGACTACCATCGAGCACGAGGAGACGCCCGCCCGGGAAGTCGAGGGGAACGCGCCCTCTCCGGTCGACCCGACGGCACTCCCGCTCGGCGTTCCCGACGACGCTCGCGCCGGAGCCGAGACGCTGGCCGAGCGCATCGACAGCCACATCGAGGAAACTCCCGACGGCCGGACGCTCAGGCTCGTTCACCTCGTGGAGACGTTCGACCTCTCGGCCCACCATCGGGACGTACTCTTGCTGGCGCTGTTACCCGTCGCCCGTCCGCAGTACCAGGGCGTTTTCACGGAGTTGCAAAACGACCTGTCGGCGACCCAGCCGACGGTCGGACTCGTCGCAGACCTGTTCTCGGAAACCGACGAGGAGTTTCTCGCGGCCACGCGACTGGTCGGCCCGGAGTCGCCGTTGCGCGACCACGACCTCGTGCGGATCGGCGAGCCCGACGATTCCCGGATGCACAGGACCGAACGGCCGGTGTTCGTCGAGACCCGCATCGAGTCGTACCTGCTGGGTCACGACAGCATCGACCCGGTCCTCTCGGACGTGCTCGACGAGGTCGAGGTCGAGGCCGAGGCGGCGCTCGGGGACCTCCGGCTCGGCCCGGAACTCGAAGACCGGGTGCGCGAACTCGCGGGGCCGACCGGAACCCGGCGGCTGTACTGGCACGGGCCGCCCGGAACGGGGAAACGCGGTGCCGTCGAGTTCGTCTCGCCGGCCGACCGGTTCCTCCGTGCGGACCTGCCGACCGTCGTCGAGGCAGGGCTCCTGGGACGGCTTCGGCGCGAAACACTCCTGCTCGACCGGCCACTGCACCTCGAATCCGTCTCCGTGGCGACTGCCGGCGAGGGGTCCCCGAGCGTCGGCGAGGTGCTCGACGCTTTCGAGGCCGTCGAGCGACCCATCGTGCTGACGGGACGCGAGGAGTGGACGCCCGAGCGGTCGAGTACCGACGTCGACGCAATCGTCGGATTTCCCCGGCCGGAGTACGCGGTCCGGCGGGAGTTCTGGGCGGAGCACGCCGATGAACTGCCGGAAGGGATGGACCCGTCCGTCCTCGCGGGGACGTTCGAACTCACCCAGGGTGAACTGGAGACGGCGCTGGCGACTGCCCGGTCGCTCTCCGGGGAGGGCGAACTGCGACCCGAACACGTCTACGAGGGCTGTAGCGCCCAGTCCGCAGGCGGGCTGGCGGACCTGGCCGAGCAACTCGAACCCGCCGCAGGGTGGGAGGACATCCAGCTCCAGCCCGACACGATGCGCGAACTCCGGACGGTCGCCGCGCACGTGACCCACCAGGGGCGAATCTACGCCGAGTGGGAGTTCGAGGAGCGGTTCAGCCGCGGAACGGGCGTGGTTGCGCTGTTTTCCGGCCCCTCGGGGACGGGGAAGACGATGGCCGCGGAGATAATCGCCACCGACACCGGCATGGAACTGTACAAGATCGACCTCTCCTCGGTCGTGAGCAAGTACATCGGCGAGACCGAGGAGAACCTCGAACAGATTTTCACCGAGGCCGAACACTCCAACGCGATCTTGCTGTTCGACGAGGCCGACGCCGTTTTCGGGGACCGGGCCTCGGTCTCCGACGCGACCGACCGCTACGCGAACGTGGAGGTCAACTACCTGCTCCAGCGGATCGAGTCCTACGACGGCGTCGTCCTGCTGACGAGCAACTACGAGTCGAACATCGACAGCGCGTTCATGCGGCGCATCGACCATACCGTCTCGTTCAAGCGACCCAAGGAGGAGATTCGCCGGGCCATCTGGGAGTCGATCTTCCCCGAGGCGACCCCGGTCGAGGGACTCGACTACGAGTTCCTCGCCGGGTTCAAGCTGACGGGCGGCGACGTCCGAACCATCGCCCAGACCGCCGCCATCCTCGCCGCGGACGACGAGGGGACGGTCACGATGAAACACGTCGTCAGGGGACTCCAGCGGGAACTCCAGAAGGCCGGCAAGGTCGTCGATCCACAGGAGTTCGAACCCTACCGGGAGTATCTCTACCGCGAGTGACTCCGCACCGGACGGACCGTCACCGCGAGTAGTTCCGGACCGAACGGGGAGGGCCGTCACTGCGAGTGACTCTGTTCGATTCGGACAGACACAGCGAGTTTCTCGTTCAGTGATACTTTCCCTGGCCGTTTTCCGACGTATGATTCCTCCCTCGTTGCGACGTATGGAGGTCAATTCGCGGGCCCTCCGGCGACCAGCAACGCCCACCGAACGCAAAAACTTTTCATCGAAGCGAGCGATATGGGCGTAAGATGCGGAAACGAGTACCAGACGAAGCGACCTGTGCCATCTGCGGGAGACATTTCGACCCCTCGGAGACCAGGGGCTGGTGCCCGAACCCGAGCTGTGGCGAGTGGCAACACCCCTCGTTCCCCATCGGCGAGGACGACGGGCCACGCGGGGCCGACGACGGGGGGGACTCGCAGGCAGACGCCGGGACGGACTCGCCGTCGACGCCGACGAAAGCCTGTCCGAACTGCGGGAACGAGGTCAGGGCGGACGCCAACTTCTGCAAGCACTGCGCGAGCCAGCTTTCCGGTTCGGAGTCGAGCGACCCCGAACCGGAAGCGGAAGCGGAAGCGAAAGCGGAGCCAGACGACGGTGACGACGGCGTCATCCAGGAGTGTCCGGACTGTGGGGCCGACCTGTCACAGATTCCCTCGGACAGACTCTCGACGTGTCCCATCTGTATGTTCGACCTCTCGCCCGTCATCGAGGAGGGCGCTTCGGCCGGGGGAGACAGCACGGCGGATTCCACGGCCGATGCTGACGCCCGGTCGGCCGGCGGGGGCGACTCCGGGACGCCGGTCGACGCCGGGGGCGACGCGGAACCGAGCACGGCCGAACTGACGCGCTGTCCCAACTGCGGGGAGGACCTCACGCCGATTCCGCCCGAGATGCGGACGGTCTGTCCCGGTTGCAGGGTCGACCTGGAGGAGGGCATGGAAACCGATACCTCGCCGTCACCGCGGTCGGGGGCACGGTCCGGCGCTTCCGGCGGCACGTCGGGAGCAGGTCGCTCCCGGTCGCAGGACACCTCGTCGGCCTCCCTCGAATCGCTGGGAATCGCCGACGGCTACGTCCAGCGCCTCTCGGAAATCGGTATCACGACAGTCGAGGACCTGGTCGGGGCGGACGCCGACACAGTCTCGGCACAGACGGGTATTTCCGCCCGACGCGTCCGGGGCTGGAGAGACGACGCGCCGGTGGATGGCGACGCCACCGCGACAGTCGAAGACCCAGGTCACGACGAGTCCGGACCCCGGCAGGCCGGACCCGGGGGTGCGGGCGGCGTCGACCTGGAGGACACCAGGATTCAGCGTTCGCCCGACGACCTCGTCCTCGAAGTCATGGGCCAGGAGATAGAAGTGACCGACGGGGCGGATGTCGGTCGCGAGGTCCGCAACGCGATGGTCGAGGCCGGCGCACCCGAGGAGGACGCCGTCTACGTCCACCGCAAACACATCCGTATCGAGTTCGACGACGAGGGGTTCACGCTCACCCGTCTGGGAGAGAACAGCCTGACCGTCAACGGCCGGGAGGTCGAGAAAGGGAGCCAGGTGGGAATCGAGGACGGCGACGAGATCGGTTTCTCGAACGTCGTCACCGCCACTGTCAGGGTTCGATGAGTCCCGGGAGCGCGGCCGGCAACCGCGGGAGCCTGGTTTCCGGTACGGGCGTAGAGGGACGCCTGACTGACACCGAACCATGAGCGTACAACTACACGAGGGCGACCTACTCTCCGACCGATTCCGCGTCGACGAGTTCCTCGGCGAGGGGGGCATCTCGAAGGCGTGGTCGGCACGCGACGAGCGCACGGGAAAGCGCGTCGTCGTCAAACATCCGAACTACGAGTCCGACAACGACCTGCGGGTCGTCAGGGACAGCGTTGCACGGGAGAAAAGCGTTCTCGAAGAGATCGACGAGACGGGGGGGCATCCCAACCTGATGGGGCTCGTCGAGGGTCTCTCCGTCGGGGGCGATCCCGTAATCGTGGTCGAGCACGTGAGCGGCGAGAACCTCTACTCGGCAGTCAAGCGAAAGAACGGGTTCACGAACGCCGAGGACGTCCGGGGGATCGGCATCGAACTCTGTCACGCGATGTCGTTCCTCCACGAGAACGAGATCATGTACCGCGACCTGAAGCCCGACAACGTCATGCTCCGGAGCGACATGACGCCGGTCCTCATCGACTTCAACACGGCGAAGGGTTTCGTCCCGGACGTCTCGGGTGACGGCGACTCGCGTTCGGGCACTGTCATCCCCAACCCCACGTACAAGCCCCCGGAGTTGAACAACGACCCCGACCTCGTCGGGTACCGGCAGGGCCCCTGGTCGGACGTCTACTCCATCGGCAAGGTGTTGATGTTCATGTTCTCGGCGAGCGCCGCACGCGGTGACGGCGTCGATCCGCGGAATTTCCCCGGGACGAGGTCGGTGCCGGCCTATCTCGCGGAGAGCATCCAGCAGGCGACCAGCGCGCACAAGGACGACCGGTACCGCAACGCCACGGTGCTCGCACGGGTCCTCGAAAACCGGGACGCAGAGCCGCCAGCCGTCGCGGCGATAACTCACCTCCAGGCGGGGGAGTCCTACGACGTCTACCCGGGCGACACAATCGGCCGCGAGTCGCCCGACGGTCCACAGCCGTCGATCAGTCTCGAAGACCCTGACAGCTACATCTCGGCGGTCCAGGTCCAGTTCGACGCCGACGGCGAGGGCAACTGGCTGTTGCGCGACCGGAGCCTGAACGGCACCTGGCTCAGGCGGGGGGACGACTGGCAGCGGGTGCTCTCGGCCACCGGCAGGGAGCGTCTCGCCGAACAGAACGACGAGCCGGAGGCGGAACTCGCAGGTCTGCCCGAGGAGACGCGGGTCAAGCCGGGCGATTACGTCGCGCTTGTCCATCCGAGTTACGACGTGTGGCTCCGATTCGAGGGGGCGGGCGAGGCGTGAGTCTGGAGTTCGCGACCGGGCTGGACGTCGGGGCGCGAAAGCGCACCCGGGGCGGCATCAACGAGGACAGCATCGCGGTCAACCTCCTCCAGGACGGGCACCTCGACACGCGGAGAAACAGCGGCGTGTTCGTCCTGGCCGACGGCGCGGGCGGCGAGGAGTCCGGGGAGATCGCATCCTACGTCGCAACTGTGGAGGTGGCCAGGCGGCTGACGGGGGCACTCTGGGACAGTCGCCGGCTGGACGACGTCATCGGCGAGGACCGGAGCGTCGACGATGGACTCGACGACTCGCTCGTGACGGCCCTCCCCCGGGACAGGGGGGCGGACTGGGTCCTGCATCGCATCGAAACAGCCATCAGGAGTACGCACACCCGGCTCCTCCAGTGGATTCAGGACCTCGGGCTCGACAGCGCGTACACGACGATAGTCGTCGGGGTCAAACTCGGCGACCGGCTCTACTACGGCTGGGTCGGCGACAGTCGCGCGTACGTCGTCAATCGCCATCCCGAGCGCCGGGACGGTCGGCGGCTGAGCCTGCTGACGCGGGACCACTCGCTCGTGCAACGGCTGCTCGAACAGGGCGAAATCGACGAGGTCGAGGCCCAGGTCCACCGGAAGGGAAACCAGATAACACGGGCGCTCGGCGGGACCGCCGGCGACGACCCGGCCGGGAGCACGGTCCAGGTCGAGACCGGCCACGTCAGACTGTACGCCGACGACGTCGTCGTGTTCACGAGCGACGGGCTGGTCGACGCCTACGTCGACGCGCCGCAACTGCACGACCAGTACACCCGTGCCGACCCCCCCTCGGACATCGAGACGAAAATACTGGAGCGGTCGGTGACCGACGACGAGATACGCGACGTGGTTCTCGACGCCGATTCGCTCGACGACGCCGTCGAGCGGTATCTCTCCCTGGCGAACCGGCGCGGCGGCAAGGACAACATCTCGCTCATCCTGTTTAGCGACGACGGACTCGAACCGTCCCCGGCCACTGGCCTGCCGGACCGGGAGTACGGGACCGAGGCCGAACCGCTGGAAAGCAGGGACACGATCATCCGCGACAGGGACTAGTCCCACTTCAGTTCTGAACTGCTAGAATCGACTGATAGTGGTTGTTGTGATTGTGGCCGGTCAGAGAGCGAGCGTGTAGACCTGTTTGCGGGCGTCAGTGAGGCTGTAGCGCGCCTCCACCAGGCCATTGTCCTCCAGTCGGTTGAGCGCGTACCGGACGGTCCGGTCGGGAAGCAACGACTCCTCGGCCAGGTCGCCCTGCGGGAGCGGTCCATCGGTTTCGAGCACCTTCGCCACGAGTTTCGCGCTCGGGGGCAACTCGCGCAACCGCTCCTTGTACTCCTGTTCGGTGAGTTTCGGCGTCACACTGTCCGGGTCGTCCACGCGGGTACTCATATGGCCTGTTCTAGGACGAATACACGTAAAGTTTGGCTGGATATGCCCCAAAACAATTGAGATTGTTAAGTTTGTGCTAGCAACCCTAAAGAGATTAATCATCCTAATACATCATCCCGGGTGGTACGGGACAGCGAATGGGGCGGGGAGCGTCGACGGTCGGTATCGTTTCTTTATTAACGGAGGGGGCTGAACGTGACACAGCGTGAAAGGACAGGAGTGGTACCAGGCGGAGGACGTGGCCAAGGCCTACGACGACAAGCGGTTCTCGCGGGGCGGCCGTCTCATCAACGAGCGCGAGAAGCGGGCAGTCCTCGACGCGCTGGCCCCGGTCGAGGACAGGAAGATACTCGAGATCGCGTGTGGCACGGGACGGTTCACGGCCTTGCTGGCCGAGCGCGGGGCCGACATCGTCGGGCTCGACATCTCCTCGGCCATGCTCCAGCAGGGACGCGAGCGCGCCCAGTCGGCCGGTGTCGCCGACCGGCTGGAGTACATGCGCGGTGACGCGGCCCGCCTCCCGTTCCCCGACGACCACTTCGATGCGGTCTTTGCGATGCGGTTTTTCCACCTCGCCGACGAGCCCGAGCGGTTCATGGCCGAGATGCGTCGCGTCTCCAGCGACCAGGTGTTTTTCGATACGTTCAACCGGTACTCCACGCGGTCGCTGTACACCTGGGCGCTCCCGATGGGGTCGCGGCTGTACTCCGGGTCGGAGGTGCGGGAGCTACTCGACGGTGCGGACCTGGAACTCGTCAAGGCGGAACACGACTGGATCGGCCCGTACGGCTTCTACCGGAAACTCCCCAACACGCTCGCCTCCGGCTTCCGCAAACTCGATACCGGGGTCGGGTCGACGGCGCTCGGCAGGTATCTCGCCTCCGTCTCGTACTGGGATGGGAGAGTCAGGTAGGCGACCTGGACTTGCCTACCCGAAGTTCTCCACTTTCGCCCTGTCGGGTTCGCCGCCGGCGGCGGCGATGGCACTCATCGCGTCGTCGAGGAAATCTGCAAAGCCATAGACGAACACCTGCATCTCCCCGACGTCTTCCTCGTCCATAGACGCAAGCCCGGCCTCGACGCCGGCGGAGAGCGGATCGGAACTGTCCAGCACGCGGACGAAGCCACCGGCCCGCTCGATCCGGTCGAGTCGGTCGCCGTGAATCGGGTCGGCGATCCCGACTGCCGGACCCACACCCGGACCCCCCGCGATGAGACAGACGCTGTGCTCGCCCTCGTAGTATGCGTTCCCGTACGGTCCCGAGATGACGACCTCGTCGTCGGGACCGAGGTCGCGCAGATGTGGACTCACCCCGCCGTCGGGGTCGATGCCGACGGTGAGTTCGAACGTCTCGCCGACCTGCGGGGACGAAATCGTGTAGAACCGCGACTGCTGTTCCCCGTCGACCGAAATGACGAATTTGACGAACTGCCCGGGAGCGGCGTCGAACCCGGGCGGCGTCTCGACGTCGATGGCGATGGCGTTCGGCCCCACGTCACGTACCGCCGTTATCCTGACAGTCGTCTCCTCCATACCCCCTCTAGCGCCGACTCGCCAGAAGGGGCTTTCGTTCCCCTGTAACGCCGGCCGTTCCACGAACGGGCAGAACAGACGCCCGTGGTCGGGAGGGGGGGACGAACTTGCCGGTTCCCAACGCTCACTCACAGTGTATGACCAGTTTTCGCGCCGGAATCGAACGGATGGTCACTTCTTTTCCGAACCTGCGTACGAGAAATGTACGCGTATCGAGGATGGAAAAGTCGATGACAGAAGGTTTTTTCCTCCGGCACACGGAGAGAGGAGATAACATGCCCGACGATCTGAACTGGGCCATCGGCGGCGAGGCCGGCGATGGGATCGATTCCACGGGGAAAATCTTCGCACAGGCTCTCTCGCGCGCCGGGCGACACGTCTATACCTCCAAGGACTTCGCGTCGCGAATCCGGGGCGGGTACACCGCCTACAAGGTACGGACGTCAGTCGACCGGGTCGAGAGCGTCGTCGACCGCCTGGACGTCCTCATCGCGTTGACCCAGCGGACTATCGACGAAAACATGGACGAACTCCGCGACGGGAGCGTCATCATCTACGACGGCGAGCGCACCACCATGCAGGACGTCGAGGTGCCGGACAACATGATCGGACTCGACGTCCCGCTGAAGAGTCTCGCCGAGGATGCCGGCGGCGCGATCATGCGCAACGTCGTCGCGCTCGGGGTCGCCTGCGAGGTAGCGAACTTCTCCATCGAGAACCTCGACTCGGCCCTGGAGAAACGCTTCAAGGACAAGGGTCAGGCCATCGTCGAGAACAACTGCGAGGCGGCCCGTCTGGGACAGGAGTACGCGGCCGAGCACTTCGACCACGAGTACGGGTTCGACCTCGACACCACCGACGAGGACTACGTCCTGCTCAACGGCGACGAGGCCATCGGGATGGGTGCAATCGCCGCAGGCTGCCGGTTCTACTCGGGGTATCCGATCACGCCCGCGACCGACGTGATGGAGTATCTGACCGGGCGCATCGACGAGTACGGCGGCAAGGTCATCCAGGCCGAGGACGAACTCGCGGCGATCAACCTCGCGCTCGGTGCCGCCCGCGCAGGGGCGAGAGCGATGACGGCGACGTCGGGGCCGGGCATCGACCTCATGACAGAGACGTTCGGCCTGGTGGCGACGAGCGAGACGCCGCTGGTCATCTGTGACGTGATGCGGGCGGGTCCCTCGACGGGGATGCCGACCAAACAGGAGCAGGGTGACCTGGAGATGCTTCTGTACGGCGGGCACGGCGAAGTCGACCGGTTCGTCGTCGCGCCCACGACCGTTTCTGAGTGTTTCTGGAAGACCGTCGAGGCGTTCAACCTCGCGGAGAAGTACCAGATGCCCGTCTTTCTCGTCTCCGACCTCTCGCTCGCGGTCACAGAACAGACGTTCCCGCCCGAAACGTTCGACATGGACGAGGTCGAAATCGAGCGCGGCAAGGTCGTCGCCGAGGAGGAGGTCGAATCCTGGCTCGACGAGCAGGGCCGGTTCCAGCCTCACTTCCCGACGGCCGACGGCGTCAGTCCGCGCGCCTTCCCGGGGACCGAAGGCGGTGCCCACATGACGACCGGGCTGGAACACGACGCACTCGGACGGCGCACCGAGGACACCGAGGTCCGCGTCGAACAGGTCGAGAAGCGAAAGCACGAGGGTCCGATGCGCGAGGCGCTCGAATTCCTCGCCGAGGACGGCCTCGACGTCCGGTTCATCTCGGTCCCCTACATCTCCCCTCGACCGGACCTCTCCGAGGAGATTGCGGCCGCCGAGACGACCATCGTCGTCGAGTGCAACGCGAAAGGCCAGTTCGCGGACGTCCTCGAACACGACGTACTCGAACGGGTCGAGCGCGTCAACAAGTACAACGGCGTGCGGTTCGAGGCCGACGAACTCGCATCGGAGATCAGGGACGCAGTCGACACGCAGGAGGTGCCACAATGAGTTCAGACATCCGCTTTACCGACTTCAAGTCCGACAAACAGCCGACGTGGTGTCCCGGATGCGGCGACTTCGGGACGATGAACGGCATGATGAAAGCGCTGGCCGAGACGGGCAACGACCCGGACTGCACGTTTATCGTCGCCGGCATCGGCTGTTCCGGGAAGATCGGGACGTACATGCACAGCTACGCGCTCCACGGCGTTCACGGCCGCGCGCTCCCCGTCGGGATCGGCGTCAAACTCGCCAACCCCGACCTCGAAGTGATGGTCGCGGGCGGCGACGGCGACGGCTACTCCATCGGGGCCGGCCACTTCGTCCACGCCGTCCGCCGGAACGTCGACATGAGCTACGTCGTCATGGACAACCGCATCTACGGGCTGACCAAGGGGCAGGCCTCGCCGACCTCTCGCGAGGACTTCGAGACCTCGACCTCGCCCGAGGGGACGACCATGCCGCCGGTCAATCCCCTCGCGCTCGCGCTCGCCTCGGGTGCGACGTTCATCGCACAGACGTTCTCCTCGGACAGCCAGCGCCACACCGAGGTCGTCAAGGAGGCCATCGAACACGACGGCTTCGGCCTCGTCAACGTCTACTCGCCGTGCGTGACGTTCAACGACGTCGATACCTACGACTACTTCCGGGACACCATTGTCGACCTCGGGGAGACCGACCACGACCCGACCGACAAGGCCGCGGCCCGCGAGAAAATCGTCGACGGCGAGACGGAGTACACCGGCATCATCTACCAGGACGAGAACAGCACTCCCTGGGAACAGCGCGAGGGTCTCGACGGGAACATGGCCGACATCCCCGACGGCGCTCCCGAGGACGCTATGGACCTGGTCCGCGAGTTCTACTGAAGCCGCGGGCGTTCGAACCGGGTCGCTGTGATGCCCGCAAGGAAAAGCTCTTTTGCCGGTATGTGACTCCTGTGGGGTATGTCGGAGCTACAGTCAATGGCAAAAGCGTTGATAGAAACTATCGCGGAGGCGGCAGTAGAGGCGACGCCGCGGCTGGTGCTTGCGGCGGGATTTCTGCTCGTGGCAGCCATCGTCGTCCGGCTGGCTGTCGGTCGCATCAGTGGCGAGTTCACCGCCGTCGCGGGTAACCCAGCCCAGCAGCGGTTGCTCGAACTGTTCGTGCGGGTGTTGCTCTGGTTCGTCGTCGGGCTTGTCACGCTCGCGTTGCTGGGGTTCGAGCAGTTGGCCACTGCACTCGGGACCGCGTCCGGGTTCCTGGCGCTCGGTGTCGCGTTCGCGCTTCGCCAGGCGCTCAGCGAGGTGGTCGCTGGACTCTATCTCATCAAAGACGAGCAGTTCATCCAGGGACAGCGCATCACGACCGACAGCGAGACCGGGACCATCGAACACGTCGGCCTCCGCCGGACGAAACTCCGTAGCGACGAGGACCAGGACCTGACGGTCATCTCGAACGACCGCATCGAATCGAAGTGGAAACTCCACGTTGACGACGGTCGGCCAGGGTGAACTGGCAGGGCTGTGGGACCGTTCACTACCCGACAGCCGTCCAGCTTTTCTCTGTCTCGAAGGCATCCGGAGACTCGTTGCTGAACTCGGTCGCCACCTCCCTGACCGGAAGCAGTGGGTCGCGTCGACCCCGTGCCACTGCTCGAACGTCCCCAAACCCAACCGTCAGGAGCCCCGCCAGGACGAACGCACCTCCGAACAGCAGTTCCCCGATCATGTATAGCGAAACCCGAGTCTCGGGTAATAAATCTACTTTCAACCGGACAGTCAGGACTGGCTGTAGGACCGACGGCTCCACCCCCAGGTCGGGCGATGAGCCCGGTCTAGGCCAGGCCATGACTCCAACTGGTTGAGGGGTGTATTCGCGGCCATTCTTTCTGTCTATCTATTCATCCTGGAATCTTTCCATGTTCTCCCGATAGGACTAGTTCGTCCGTTACCGACCTGCGGTTTGTATCCAGCAAGAGTGATGAGGCCTGTCATCGATTGAGGGTTCCAAGAAGGCCGAGAGCGTAACGTGGGGGGCGTCGTATTCGGCGAAGGTGATATCGAACGTCGGATTTAGTACACACAGGACCCCAGGTAGGGACGTGAGCGACGTGAGAGACCACCTCGACCGGTTCGTTCCCTCGGCCCAGACGCGTCTGGGCTATCTCTTCTGGCTCTCGCGCCCTCGATTCTGGCTGTACTTGGCCGGGCCAGTCATCGTGGGCGTCGTGTACGCTGCCGAGACCATCTCGGAGTTCTTCGGGCCGCTCGCCGTCATGCTGTTCTTGTACTTTCTCGTCCCGGCGAACCTTTTCCTGTATGGCGTCAACGACCTGTTCGACGCGGAAATCGACCAGTACAACCCGAAGAAATCAGAGGTGGGAAAGGAGGTCCGATACACCGGCGACGCCACGGTGACGGTCGTCGTCGGTGCGAGCGCGGCCGTCGGACTCGCGTTCGTTCCGGTCCTGCCCCCGACGGCACTCGCGGGACTGGCGGGGTTCTACGTGCTGGGGGCGGCCTACAGCGTCCCGCCGCTCCGCCTGAAGACCACGCCGCTTCTCGACTCGCTGTCGAACGGCCTGTACGTGCTCCCCGCCGTCGTCGCCTACGGTGCGGTCGCCGGGTCGCTCCCGCCACTCCTGGCAGTTGCCGGGGGCTGGGTCTGGGCGATGGGAATGCACACCTTCTCCGCCATTCCCGACATCGAACCCGACAGGGCGGCGGGAATCCGGACGACTGCGACCGTCCTGGGCGAACGTCCCACGCTCGCGTACTGTGCCGGGTGCTGGCTACTCGCCGCCGTCGTGATGGGCGTGGTTCACCCGCTCCTGGGCGCGCTCTTTCTCGTGTATCTGCTGTTCGTCGCGGGTATCGTCGCTCTGGACGTGGACGTCGCGCGGGCGTACTGGTGGTTTCCGGTCGTGAACACGCTCGCCGGGATGGCGCTCACGCTCGGGGGCATCTGGGAGGTCCTGTATGCCTGACGGCGACGAACCGACGACGAGTGAGTCCCTCGAACCGCCGGCGGAACCGGACACCGGTTCGGGCCGCGAGGCGCTGTCTCGGGTCCTCTCGGACCGCAATTCGTTCGAGGCCGCCCTCGACCGGGTCGTCTCCGAGAACCGCTTTACCATCGCGGTGGTGTTCCCCCTCGTCGGCGCGGTCACGTTGCTCGCGAGCGCCGAGGGACTGCTCCCCGAGGTTCTCGCGTTCAACCCGTATCTGGTGTTGTTCGGCGTGCTGGTGATGCGTCTTCCGCTCGCCTCGGGGCTGTTGCCGCTGGTGGGCCGCCGCGCGCTGGGTGCGCTGACCCTGCTGTTTGCGTACTCCTACGCCGTCGAGTACGTCGGCGCGACGACCGGCTTCCCCTACGGGAAGTTCCAGTACGACGTCTCGCTCGGGCCGATGCTGTTCGACACTATCCCCGTTGCGCTCCCAGTGTTTTTCGTCCCGCTGGTCGTCAACAGCTACCTGCTCTGTCTGCTCTTGCTGGGGGACCGCTCGCGGTCGCTTTTCGTGCGGGTGCCGGTCGTCGCTGCCACGGTCGTTGCGGTCGACCTCGTCCTCGACCCGGCGGCGGTCGCGCTCGGGTTCTGGTCGTTCACAGAGGGCGGGTTCTACGGCGTGCCACTCTCGAACTACGCCGGGTGGGTCCTTAGCGCGATTGTCGGGACGCTACTGGTCGACGTCGCGTTCTCCCGGACGGAACTCCTCGAACGCGTCCGGAACTGCCCGTACGTCCTCGACGACCTGGTGAGTTTCGTGCTCCTGTGGGGCGGAGTGAACGCCTTCTACGGTGCCTGGATTCCCGTCGCTATTTCCCTGGCGTTCGCAACGGCGCTGGTGAGACTCGACCGCTTCGACTTCGACGTCCGACCAGGTGAGTAAGGCCTCACTGCTTCCGGACGCGAAACACGAGGGAACCCTTATACTGTCTATCTCCCTACCGACACGTATGGTCCGCGCACTGCTCGGACGACTGCGACGTCTGATCGGCGACACCGACGATGCGCAGAGTCCTGAGAGTTACCGCGAGGACGCAGACGAAGGGGACGACACGAACGAGGCAGGCGAAATGGACGCGGAGGACGCGGAGGACGCGGAGGACGGAGGATTCTTGCGGTCCCGTCTGGACGCCGACGTGCTCGTCGCTCACGGGATGGGGACATCGAAGGCCGAGCAGGAGATAGCCGAGATAGAGGAGCAGGCCCAGCAACTCGAAGAGCACCGCGAGGACAGGTGATCGAAACCGACCGTCGTCCTGTCGGAAACCAGTCGTCCTACAGGTGAGCGGCCCAGCGGCGAGCGTCCTAGGGGCCGGCGGCGCTCTGTACCTTCCAGCCGCCGTCGAGGTCACACGCTTCCCGGACCGTGAACTCGAACTCCGTCTCCGTCGTCAGCTTCGAGCCTCCTTCGACTGTTTCGACGCGGAGTGGCACGTCCAGTGCGCTCCCACAGCAGCCGACGCCGACAAATTCCTCCCAGACCTCACCGGGTTCCGCCTCCTCGTGGGCCTTCGGCAGGTACGAGCGGAACGGCGCGTCCTCGACGATGTCTCGACCCCACTTCGAGAAGTCGGCCGGATACGACAGGACGACCCGGGTGGCTGTCTCTTCCATACCCGCTATTTGGACGGCTCACTCATAGATGTTCGGCGGCCGTCCCCCGTCGAGTACCGGCCTCGGCTCGCTCGTAGGCGTCCGCGACGGCGACGACGGCCGCAAGCTGTTTGTCCAGCTTCTCCGCAGAGAGTATCAGCCCTTTCCGGCCGTGGGACGCCATCGAGGCGTCGAACTCCGCTTTGTCCCGCAGTTTACTCTCGACAATCCCCGTGAACGAACCCATAAGCCCCCCGCCGGAATCCGGGACGGCGGACATGATGACGTCGGTGGGGTCCCCGACGACGACGGTCCCGGCACCGTTCGGGTCCCGGAACGTATCGCTGACCCTGGGCGTGTGGAGTTGGGCGGCCGTCTCCGCCGGGATGTCCCCCACGGCGTAGAACTCGTCGCCGACGCGTTTCTCCCGCAACTCGTTGGGAAGGTCGTCCAGGACGTGACTCGATTCACCTCCGTGTTTGCCGAAGAAAAATCCCCGTTCTACCGGCTCCGCAAGCTCGGCCTCGACGAGCGTGTAGGTCGTGGAACTGCCGCCCGATTCCCCGCTACCGCCACTGCTCACCTTGTACGAGTCGACGCGGACCGGTCGCCCCCGAACGGTGCCTGTCATCGCGGGCCGCCCCAGGAGGTTCAGCCCTCGCTCGGGTTCGAGACCAGCCTTGCGCCCCATCTTCTTCCAGGCACGGGTTTCGAGACGGCCGATGACGACCACGCCGGCGATTATCACGCCGGCCATGATGCCGAATCCGCCCATCGGACCGCCCGGAATCCGCTCCGGCGTAACGTACGGCTCTGCCTGCCCGCTTATCACGAGGACGAGCGACCCTGCCGCCGCGACAAACCAGACGACGGTTGCAAGCTGGTAAAGTGTGTGTTTCCGTACCATCGTTCCTGCCCTACTCACTGTTTCTCAGATTGTTACATAAACGTGCGTGGTAGCTATCACCAACCCATTCCGACGCCGACGAGCCGCGAGTCGGTGCTCTGATAGTGGTTGTTGTGAGTATGTACCGCCGTGGAGTCACTCCTCGCCCGTTTCAGGGGCCGAAACAGGGATACTTTCGCGCCGGGCCGAAACGAGTCACA
>PXQO01000111.1 GCA_003021285.1 Halobacteriales archaeon QH_2_65_14
CTCGTGAGACTGGATGCCGAACACGCAGGTCATGACCTCCTCGAGGCCGGGTTCCTCCCCGAGCATGAGGTCGCGAAAGTCCTGCGCCGAAGGGTCTGCCTCGGGCATACCTAAGTTACAGACCCCCGACAGAATAAAAACCCACGTTACGTTCCCGGCAGGGAGGTTCGCCTGGAACACAACGATCACCGGAATCCTCGGCCACCTGAAAGGCTACGACCTCCTGAGGACAATCGCCGAACACACCGTGACGCAATGTGCGCTCACGGAGATACGCCTCGGAAACGACGTGACGATTCGCCGCGAGACCGAGCAGGTAATCAGGCCGGTCGAGGAGTGACTACGCCAGCAGGTCGAAAGGAGAGGCCGAGGCGAAGAGGGCCGCGGCGACGGTTCCGGTCACTCGCGGTTGACGACCGCCGTCTCGAACCCTCCGGGGGTCGTGGCGACGCCGGCCGCACAGACGCGGTGTTCGAACTCGTGGTCGTAGACCTCGCGGGCCGCACCGGCCGCGTCCGTCGCGTCGAGGTCGAACGGTCCGGGGCTGTCGTGCTCGTAGGTCGCGACCAGCGTCGGTGCTTCGACCGCCTCGACGAGCAGGGCGTCGCGGCGAACGATACCGACGAGCGCACCCGGTTCGTCGGGCACTGTCGGGTCGTCCGTGACGCCGACGATGCCGGCGATGCGGGGGGTGTCGTAGTCGTCCTTCTCGAAATCGAGCGCGAGGAGGGGGTCGGCGAGCGCGTCGCGTGCGGGACAGCCCAGCGCGAGTTTCTCCGCGATGGGGTCGACGTGCGAGCCGTTGCCCAGCACCGCGCCCCGGTCGGTGAGGCGGACGCAGTTGTAGGAGATGTAGGGGTTGTCCGTCTCCTCGGCGTCGGGCGTCGGGCCGACAGTGATGGTTCCGTCGCGTTCGGTTGCCTGCCTGTGCGGGAACGACCGCGAGGAGACGCGGTACGCGCCGACCGTCGGGGCGACGACGACGAACCGTCCAACGTACATGGTCGTGACTCCCGCCCCTCCGAGTATGTAGGTGTCGATAGCGGAACCGAGCGGCGTCCCACCACGCGAGTTGCAGCGAGTCGTTGCGGGACGCTTCGTACGGCACACTCGTTTCGGCCCGGCGCGAAATTATCCCTGTTTCGGCCCCTGAAACGGGCGAGGAGTGACTCCACGGCAGTAACTAATCACAACAACCACTATGAGACAGTTGGGAGGGAATCTGAAAGAGGGATGCGTCGCTGGTCGGGGAAAGTATCAGAAGTAATATAGTCCCGGCTGGATTCGAACCAGCGTTGCGGGCCATTTCCCGGAATGAGTGCACCTCGATTCCGTCCAGAAGCCCGCGTGATTGGCCACTACACTACGGGACTCCGCAGACGGGGATAGAGGGTGGTTGTACTTATGCGTGTCGTAACGGTTCGATACTTCAACCGTCCCGTTCGGGGGGTTCGAAGTGGTTTCGCCTGTGGCAGTTGGCACAGAGGACGTCACATTTCGCTAACCGGAACTGCGACCGCTGTCAGCGGGCCGTTTACCGGAACAGATCGTGGTTCGGCCCTTCCGATTTTAACTATTTCCGACTCATATCTTGAATATCCCTACTAAAAGTGGATAATATTAAATTTATTCGGGTAGACCCTGAATATCTATACATCTGTGGGCCACAGCCGCGTGCGATGTCTAACGTACCAAATGGTTCGCTGGCACAGAAGCTCACGTGCCGACGGCGCACGGTTCTGGGAGCGCTCGCGGCCGGAGGAGGGATGAGTGCGTTCGGCGCGACAGCCAGCGACGAACACGACGGACAGGATTCGAACGAGGGGCTCGTGCATCAGCCAGCAGGAACGTCGAGTGCGAGCGGTTCCAGCGAGACGTGACCGTCGGGCGCGACGGTCACGAGGTGGTTTCGGGGGACCTCGCGCCAGACGCGGTCGTTCTCGAAGAGCGGTTCGCTCGCAATGATAGTCGCCGCGTTACCACCGGGGTCCGGGGTGGCGACGAACTCGCCGTCGGAGACGAACGAGCCGGCTTCGCCGACGTACAGCGACTGGGCGGTTGCATCGGCGGGGCTGGCGTAGCGGGTCGCAACGACGGACTCGCCGTCGGTGAGACAGAAGTTCGCCCACGTGGTTTCGCCGCCGCGGCCGACGTCGTGTTTGAGCCGCTCCAGGTACCCGAGACTCTCGCGGACGGCCAGCGCCAGGTCCCCGACGCTCGGGTCGGGGACGGCCCCGCCCAGTTTTTCCTGGACGAGCGCGAAGGCGTGTTCGCTGTCCGTCGTCCCGCGGATGCCGAGATACGTCTCCTGGGTCAGGTCGTGTTCGAGTTGCCGCACGACGTCCCCGTACGCACCGAGCGTCCCGTTGTGCATGAACAGGAGCTTCTGTCGTCCCTCCTCGACCGGGTCGCGGTGGCGGCTGTCTTCGAGCGTGTGCTGGCCGCCGGGGAACGGGTGACAGTTCAGCTGGTGGACGGCCAGCCCTGGGCTGGCGGCACGGACGTGGGCGAAGTACAGCGGCGTCTCGACCAGCGGGCTCAGCCGACGCATGTTCTCGTCGTTCCAGGCCGGACGGACCTCCCGGTAGACGCCCGGTTCGGGGGTCAGCTCCGGGTTGTACCAGCCGACGCCCCAGCCGTCACCGTTCAGCGGCTCGTCCCGTTCCCGGGCATTGACCGACTGCTGGATGATGGAGTGGTTCGGACCGTACAGCAGTTCGTCGAGCTGGATCGGCGGTCCGTGGTATGCCATGAATCGACACATAGAACAGCCGAGTGCAGCAACCGACTTGAATGTTTGCGGGGAGCAAACGGTCGCGTTAAGTTAGAGGATGAGGCGTTCGATATCAGAGTGTCCATGCTCGATCTCGAACGCCTCAGCAATGCTATCGCCTGGATAGATTTGTCGTTTGTGGAGCGACAGCGGACTCCCGAGTGGGCGATTCAAATAGGCATCCGATGTCACTTGGCGGGTATGTCACTTCGAGATGCTAGTAAATTTCTAGAGGAGTTGGGAGTCCAACGGAGTCACGTTGCCATTCACGAGTGGGTCCACAAGGCCGAGCTACAGCCGATGTCGACGGTGACGGCGGATCAACTTGCGGTCGACGAGAAGATGATCCGCCTCCACGGGCAGGAGTTCTGGCTGTACGGTGCTGTCGATCCCTACACCAATGAAATCCTCCACGTACGCCTGTTTCCAACGGCAAATAAGCAGACGACACGGTGGTTTCTGGCCGATCTTCATCGCCGCTATCAGCTCGACGACGTGGTGTTTCTCGTCGATGATGCCGATTACCTCGCTCCAGTCCTGGCCGAAGATGGCTATCGATTTCAAATCCTCGCACATGGAAATCGGAATGCCATCGAACGTGTCTTTTGGGAGGTAGAACGCAGAACCTCATCGTTTGCCAATAGTTTCAGCCATGTCGAGCTAGAGACACCTCAAAACTGGCTCGAAGCCTTCGCCGTCTATCACAACTCACGCCAAACTTAACGCGATGGAGCAAACGACGAGAACGGACAGCGCTGGCCGTGTCTCAGCCGTCCCTCGACTCCTCACCGAGTTGCAGTGTCTTCACCCGCTCCCACTCGGTCTGGTCGACGACGATGATCTCGTCGCCGGCGAACACGTACAGGTAGTCGTCGACGTATCGCGCCCGGCTCACCCTGTTTTCGGCCTCAATGTCCATGACGACGTCGAGCTGTCCGCCGGAGTAATCGACCACAAGCCCCCTGTTCTCAGCGGGCAGGAAGAAGACCTCGTGGCGGCGGTCCATCAGGAACGCGTGGTGTGACTCGTCGATTGCCGACCACCCCGCATCCACGAGCAAGTCGTCACCGACCTCGGGGTCGGTCGGGTCGGTCACGTCGAAGAGAACCGCCTTGACCTGCCGACCTTCCTCACCGATACCGAGCACGGTCTCGTTGTCGACGGGGTGGAGGTACGTCGAGAAGCCCGGCAGTTTCAGCTCGCCGAGCAGTTCGGGATCGGTCGGTTCCTCGAAGTCGACCACGTAGAACGGGTCGACCTGCCGGAACGTGATCAGGTAGGCGGTATCCCCGACGTACCGGACGGCGAAAATCCGCTGGTCCTCGCCCATCCCGGTCACCTCGTCCTCGCGGTCGAGCGTCTCGCTGTCGAGGACATAGAGGTTGTTGACGCTCTCGGCGTCGCCGGCACGCGGGATGGTCGTTGCGACGCGAAGTGTTCCCTCGTACTCGTCGAGGGCGAACTGGTTGAGCGGTTCGCCGGGGACCGTTCCGGTCTCGCCGACGGTCAGGTCATCGCCGTCGACTTCGACGTGGACGATGCCCGTCTGGGTGAGTTGCTCCTGATGGTCGGCCATGTGCGACTGGAACTCCTCGTGGAGTTGGTCGTCGAGTTCCTGGCGTTCCTCCTCCGACAGCGAGTCGAGCCACCGCTCGATAGCGGTGTGTATCTCCCGCTCTTTCGAGGCGTCCGAGATGTCATAAGAGTCGATCTCCCGGACGCGCTCCTTGACGTCAGCGGGGAAGCGGTCGGAATCGGTAACCCACGACACCAGCAGGTCCGCACGGCTGAGGCCCGTCGTGTAGGTGAGATACAGCGAGTCCTGGGACATGTAGACGACGGTGTTGGCACCGGTACCGACGAAACTCACCGAATCTTCCACCTCGCCGGACTCGGCGTCGATGCTGAAGGCGGTGTAGGTCGCGTCCGCATCGGTCTGGACCTCCGGCGAGTAGATTTCGCCGCAGTCGACCGCGTTGCCCTCGCCGAGTGGTTCGATGGGGCAGGCCGTTCCGGGACCGACGCCGGTCCGGGTCACGACGTAGAGCTGTCCGTCGGCCTCGCGTGCCGTGACGAGACGGTCGTCGAGGGGCTTTCGCCAGCGCTCGACCGGGTTGGCCGGGTCGCTCACGTCGTAGCCGACGATCTGTCCCTCGATCCGGTCGAACACCACGAGCACGTCGCCCGTCCGGAGGAGTTTCCCACTCCCGTTGACGTCCGCTATCGCTGCGGGTTCCGCCGGGTCAGTGATGTCGACGACGTGGGTCGCGGGTTCGGGCAGACCGTGTCGCTCCCAGTGGACGTCGTCGGCACCAGCCAGGCGGGGATAGTACCGGTCGGTGAACGGCGAGTAATAGAAGTTGCTGCCGTCGGTCTTGACGAGGTCCGGTTCGTCGAGCCCCGCGACCTGGACGTTCGACCCGGCGACGCGGTCCGGGGAATCGGACGCGGGAGTGGCGGCCGGTTCCGGCGCAGCACTGTCTCCACTATCCATGTCGTCGCCACCAGCCATGTCGTCGCTACCGGCATCAGCCGTCATTTGGACGGCCTGTTCTCGCACCAGTGGCCCTCCGAAACCCCAGGCACCCCTGCGCTGGCGCTGCCCGGCCGTCACGTACTCCTTGAATGCCTCGGCCGTCCCGAACTGCTCGACTGTCGCGTCGTCGGAGAGTTGCATCGTCAGTTCCGGTCGGTCCAAGACGTCGTCAGTGTCGTTCCCGGCCGTTGGCGGGTCCGGGGTATCCCCATCGGTCACGCTCATCGCCACCGCAGCGCCGACGACAGCGCCCGCGAGAAGTGTCACGACTGCGACCATCCAGACAGTTTTTCGTGTCATACGCGAACGAACGACCGACTCACAGTATAAACCACTGTAGGCTCAAAAGACGGTTTGAATGAAAGAAAGACGGTTCGAGCGGCCGAGACAGCTAGCTGTCGCGGAAACCCTGCCCGCTGGAGGCAGGCGGTAGGGAGAAGCGAACTGACTCGTCGCGAAGCATAGGACTGTCATAGTGAACGAACACGTTCGGCGACCCCGGGACGGCGTTCTGTCTCGTCCGGACAGACGAACAGTTGCTCCTGCTCACGCACTAACGTCAGACTTACCGCCGGTGATGTCGGACAGGGACACATGACGGTGCCGTGTGTTCGGGTCGAGCGCGAGGCCGGGGAGGAAACCAGGCAGGCACTTGCAAAACTGGACCTGCTCGACAGGGACCACGAAATCGTCCACGAGGACGGCTGGCTGTACATCCCGGTGGCGGCCCCGGAATCGGTCCCCGACGAGTTCACCGTGGTCGACCGCGCGGTACCGCGCCGCGAGACGCAGACGATGCCGGCGGACCTCGTCGAGTTCGACCCGACCTACGAGCGCCTGGGGGACGTCGTCCTCGTCGACGAGGACGACCCGGAGCGCGCCCGGGAACTCGCCGACGCCATCGTCGAGTCGGCTATTCCGGCGAAGACGGTGCTCAACCGCGCGTCGAAAATCCAGGGCGAGACGCGCGTCCGGGAGTGGGACGTTCTGGCCGGCGAGGAGACAGAAGCGGTCCACCGCGAATACGGCTGCGAGTTCGCCCTGGACCTGGCGGAGGTGTACTTCTCGCCGCGGCTGGCGACCGAGCGCCACCGCGTGGTCGAGCAGGTGACTGCGGGCGAGCGTGCGTTCGACATGTTCGCCGGCGTGGGGCCCTTTGTCGTCCCCTTCACAAAGCATGGCGCGGAGGTGGTGGGTGTAGACATCAACGAGCGGGCAATCGAGTACCTGCGCGAGAACGCCGAGCGCAACGGCGCGGCCGAGCGGGTGACGGCCATCCACGGCGACGTCAGGGCGGTCGCTCCCGACTACGAGGGGTGGGCCGACCGCATCGTGATGAATCTCCCCCACTCGGCCGACGAGTTCCTCGACGCCGCAGTCACGATTGCGGGCGAGGAGTGCATCCTTCACTACTACGACATCCAGCACGAGGACGACCCGTTCGGACCCGGAGAGCGAGCGATTCGGGAGGCCACAGAGCCGTATGATGTGTCCGTCGAGACCAGGCGGGTAGTTCGGTCGTACGCGCCCCACGAGGACAACGTCGTGCTGGACGTGCGGTTGACCCACAGATGACGCGGTGGCGGGGCAATTCGCAACGCTTATTGGTGGCATCACCACTACGTTCGTGTGCGAGTGAACGAGCGTAGCGATGCAGGGCTCGGGCGAGTGAACGAGCGCCGGTGGTGAGCAAAACCGAAGTTTTGCGAGCCTCGGGACGCGAGGAACAACGTGACGAAGTGTGCCGGTGTAGCTCAGACTGGCTAGAGCGAATCCTTCGTAAGGATTAGGCCGAGGGTTCAAATCCCTCCACCGGCTTTTTTGTGATGAAGTTGCCCGGTGTCTCCCAAAACACCTACAATGGCTGACCGGGAATGGTAGGATATGAGTAGTCTTCCGCCAGTCCCCCTCTTTGCCGGGCCCGTCGAGTTACTCCTGATTGGGGCCGTCATTCTCGTCATCATATTCGGTTCGCGGGCGACGGACGTCGCCAGGGAAGGGGGTTCAGCCGTCGGCAAGGTCCGCAAAACCAGACGGGCCGCCGAGAAGGAAATCGACGAGGTCCGCGGCGAGTTCAAGGAGGGTATCGAACCCGTCAAAGAGGAGGTCGAAGCCGTCGAGGAGGACATCGAATCCGTCGAGAAGGACCTCGAAGCCGGGACGAGTGTCGTGGACCGCTCCAACCAGAGCGAACCCGGGG
>PXQO01000112.1:0-2489 GCA_003021285.1 Halobacteriales archaeon QH_2_65_14
CCTGCGCGCGCTCCCGGCCGGCCCGGCCGCCAACGCCCCCGAGGTGGAGTCCCTGACGCCGCTTCTGATCAACCTCGCGAGGTACAACGACGACATGCACGACGTCGGCATCCGGTTCGAGTGGTCGCGTTAAGTTTGGCGTGCATTGTGGTAGACGGCGAACGCTTCGAGCCAGGATTGTGCTGTCTCGAGCGTGACATGGCTAAAACTGTTTGCGAACGATGATGTTCGGCGTTCGATTTCACAGAAGACACGTTCGATAGCATTCCGATTCCCATTGGACATCACCTGGAATCGGTAGCCATCTTCGTCCAGAACCGTTCCAAGATAGCTCGCGCCATCGACGAGAAAAACGACATCATCGAGCCGACACTGTCGGTGCAACTCGGCGAGAAACCATCGCGTCGTCTGTTTCGTCGTCGCTGGAAACAGGCTCACGTGGATAATCTCGTTGGTTTCTGGATCGACAGCGCCGTACAGCCAGTGGTCGTCACCGTTGAGGCGGATCATCTTCTCGTCAACCGCGATCTGATCCTCTGTCACCGTCGATATCGGCTGTAACTCGGCCTTGTGCACCCACTCGTGGATCGCGACGTGGCTCCGATCGACTCCCAACCGCTCTAGATGCTGACTGGCATCCCGCAGTGACATTCCCGCCAAGTGACACCGGATGCCCACTTCAATCGCCCACTCGGGAGTCCGCCGCCGCTCCACAAACGACAAATCTATCCACGTGATACTACCGCTGAGGCGGTCGAATTCTGCCATAAGCACTCAGAACTCGTCCGCCTCATCCTCTAATTTAACGCGACCCCCCGTACGAACTCTATATTTAACACGCTCGTCGCCGTCGGAACCGCCAGATCATGAGCCGACACAGGGGGTCGGTCCTGTACGTCCTCGTCGGAGTCCCCGAAGGGGTCGATCTGCCCGTGCTCTGTCATACGTCCCCCTTCTCCGTGGGGCAGTATCAACCCTGTGGGGTTGCTGTGAACAGAAGACTAGGTTTTTATAAACTCCAGATGGTTGTACCCAGTACCCATGAGCGGACACGCAGCCGCGGGTCTTATCCTGCTCGTATTCGGTGTCCCGTTGATGCTCTGGCCCTACGAGTTAGCGCGGATCGATGAAGAGTGGGACGCTCTCAGCCTCAAACGGCCCTGGTGGGAGGTAGAACCGGCCGACTGGAAAGTTGACCTGACCCGTTACGTTGGAAGGGTCCTGACGGCGTTAGGGGCAGTGCTTCTCTTCTTCGGAGTGCTCTGAATCGGTCAGACGTAGTAGTACTCGCCTCTCGCCGTCTGTTCGCGGTCGAGTTGACTGTCCGTATTGGTGACGGGGGTGTGGGGCACACTCATCTGTCGCACCGTGATGTCGAGATTCGAGGGAAACACGTTCATTCCACCTTCACCTCCCTCGAATGCGTTCAAGCGAGGTCCGCGCGATTTGCCCGCACAGAAAGAAAGGACTACAATTTTATACCCGTGAATTTCTCGTATCGAGCACAGATGGACGCGCATCTGGCAATACTGGGTGTGTTATTGATGGTGGCCGGGGTCAGATCGATGGTCAGACCGTACGAGCTGGGCAAGTTCGACGAGCAAATCGACGCTGTCGGCAGCACGCGACCGGTACCGGACGTGGAACCGGCCGACTGGAAAGTCGCTCTGCACAGATACGGTGGGGCGGCGATTACGGTTGCCGGGGCGGTGTCGCTTCTGTACGGACTCCGTTCGGTCGAGAACGCACTGCTACCTACATACGGTATTTTTCTGATTTTTCTCGGGGCCCCGATTGCGCTGAGACCATCCGTATTCGCAAAATTAGAGGAACAACTCAACGCCATCGGCAGCAAGCGGTCGTGGTCCGAGGTGGAACCGGCCCACTGGAAGGTCGTCCTCACAAAATATACGGGAATCGCGTTGACAGGTGTCGGGTTCGGGCTGGTCGCGTTAGGGTTGTGACGGCTAGACGTAGTAGTACTCGCCTTTCGCCTTCTGTTCGCGGTCGAGTTGACTGTCCGGTTTGTTGATGCGTGGACGGGAGGTTCGCTCGTCGCGGCGGAACGTGATATCGAGGTTCGAGAGGAACTCGTTCATGCCCTCGCGCATCGCCTGGGGAGGTGCGGCGTGTCCCTGGACGGCAGGTTCGCCGTCGAACACCAGCAGGCGGTCCGAGAGCAGGTCGATCATGTAGATGTCGTGGTCGATGACCATCGCCGTGGCGTCGTTGTGTTCGGCGTACCGGCGGATGGCCGACGTCGTCCGCACCCGCTGTTCGACGTCGAGGTGGGCGGAAGGCTCGTCGAGCAGGTAGAGGTCGGCGTCCTCCGAGAGACAGGCCGCGATGGCGACACGCTGGCGCTCGCCACCCGAGAGGTCGACGAGACTCTGTTCGAGTATCGGCCCCAACTGGAGTGGCTCTGCAATCTCCGTGTTCCAGTAGGAGGTCCCGAAATCGTCCGTGATGGACGCGAGGAACGCGTCGAC
>PXQO01000112.1:2686-11147 GCA_003021285.1 Halobacteriales archaeon QH_2_65_14
ATTCGCATGTTCTCGTTCTCCAGGTAGCCTGCGAGATACTCGTTGATGCCGTTCTTGACCGACTTCGGCGGGGGGATGACCCCGAACGCACCCGGCGACCCGTAGCCGATGTGGATCGCGTCCGCCAGCAGGTCCAATATTGCGAGGTCGTGTTCGACGACGAGCATCGACCGGCCCTCGTCGGCCGCCAGGTCGCGTATCAACCGTGCGGCGGCCATGCGCTGGCTGATGTCGAGATACGGCGTTATCTCGTCGAGGAAGTAAAAATCCGCGTCCCGGGCGAGCGTCGCCGCGAGCGCGACGCGCTGGAGTTCGCCACCAGAGAGGGTGTCGATGTCCTGGTCGACGACCGGTGCGATGCCCAGTCGCTGAACGAGGTCATCGACCACGTCGCGTTCGTCGGTCCGTTCGAGCAACTGCCGGGTCTCGCCGTCGAACTGGTCCGGAATCCGGTCGACGTACTGTGGTTTGCGGGCGACGGTCACGTCGCCGTCCCGCATCGCCTCCAGATACCCCTGGAGTGCCGTGCCGCGATAGGTGTCGAGTATCTCGTCCCAGTCGGGTTCGTCGCCGATGCGTCCGAGGTTCGGCGCGAGTTCGTCCGCGAGAACGCGGACCGCGGTCGTCTTCCCGATGCCGTTCGGTCCGAGGATGCCCGTCACCTGCCCCTCCTGGGGTGCGGGTAGCCCGTAGAGGGCGAAACTGTTCTCGCCGTAGCGGTGGACGGGTTCCTCGTCGAGTTCCTGCGGGAGGTTCAGTATCCGGATCGCGTCGAACGGGCACTTGTCGACGCAGATGCCACACGACTCCCCGAGACAGATTTCCTCGGAAATCCAGACCTGGTCTTCGGTTCCCCGGTAAGGTTCGCCTTCCTCGAAGCGCTCACCTCGCGTGATGATACACTCCTTGCCCGTCCTGTTCGGCGGGCAGAAGTTCGCGCACTCGTAGTTGCACCTGTCCGGTTGGCACTTCTCCAGGTCGACGACTGCGATGCTGTCTTCTGCCATTATAGGGCACCTGTCGTGAGGATGACACTCCAGGTGATAAACCAGAGGACGAACGTCATGAAGCCGATGTAAATTTTGCCTTTCGTACTCCAGTCACGGACGTTCATTCCGATGCCGCTGTAGATGGGGAACTGGACGAGAACTGCGGCCAACACGATCAGGACGCCAGTGTTGCCCTGGGGGTCGCTGACGTAGATATCGGAGAGAATGCCCGCTCCCATACCGGAGAGGGTCGCGCCTGTCGTGACGATGACGCTCCGTGCGTACTGGCTATACCCCTCCTCGATGTCGCTTTCCTCACCCGTCTCCTCGCTTTCCGCGACGCTGTCGCCGGTCTCGGCCGCGCCCTCGCCGGTCTCGGTCGCCATACACAACTCTCGACTACCCGGCGTAAAAAGCCGTTCGTTCCAGCCTCCCACCATGTTCACAGCGGACCCGAACCGCATAGTGATTTATACAGTGGCGACCACTGTGTCGGCGTGGGCATGACTGACGACACGGATTCCCTCGACGGCGGGTTGCTGTGGCTGTTTTTCGTCGGTCTTCTCGTCTTCTTCGGGTCGCTCGTGCTGTTCGTCGTCGACATCGCCCGGAACGTCGACGTCTTCAGGGCGACGGTGGCAAACGCTGCCGGCGCAGTTCTGTTGATACTCTGGGCCGCAATCGATACGTACACCGACCCGGACTCCGAAGTTTCGACGCCGGGTGGGGCGGCAGGGACCGCCCTTCTCCTGTACGGTCTGTATCTCCTGCTTGCGGGTGCGGTGCTCGTCGCAACGGGGCTGGTGTTCCACACTCGGGGGGTGCTCGGATTCTGGTACCTTCCGCTCGCCGTGTTCACTATCGTCGTCGGGTTCCTCGTCTTCCCGGGTGACGCGATTCCCGATACCGGGACCGGACACGACGAGGGTGCGGACGAAAGCGACGATGCCGGAGCCGACGAACCCGGGTCGGACGCGCCCTGAGCGCCGCCCAGCGGCGAGTTCTCACCAGTCTCGACGACGCCAGTCCGGGAACTGCTGTCGGTCCAATCCCTCAATCTTTATACAGCGCGCGACAGTACATTGAGCCGATGACAGAATCCGACGGGGACGACATCGCCGACCTGCCTCCGAGCGCGAAGCTCGTCTACAAGGTACTCGAATACAACGGGCCGCTAACCCAGAAAGGCATCGTCCAGGAGTCGATGCTCTCGGCCCGGACCGTCCGGTATGCGCTCGAACGCCTCGACGAAATCGGCGTGATCGAGGAGGACGTCTACTTCGCCGACGCGCGCCAGAACCTCTACGAGATTACGGACGAACTCGTCGAAGCTGAGGCCGCCGTTTCGGACTGATAGCGGTTGTTGTGATTATGTACCGCCGTGGAGTCACTCCTCGCCCGTTTCAGGATGGGAGGACGGTAATCGTCCTGTCGTGATCGATAGCCCGTTCGAGTTCTTCGGCGATAGCACTCCCCCGTGAGACCTGCACCTCGCCGCCACGGGAGACGGTCGCCGTGAACAGGTACTCCCCGTCGGCCTGCACCTCGACCGTCTCGCCCTCGTGTCCTTCCAGCGGGATGATGACGTGGCGCGAGGTGATTTCGGGGACGACCGATTTGCCGGCGGCGCGTCCATCGCTCCCGCCCGCTTGGCCGCCGGCTCCACCGGAGTGACCGCTCCCGGCACCCCCTCGCTCGGCGAACGTCCGCACGTCGATGTCGATTCCCAGCCGGTTCTCGATGTCGCTGATGCGGCCGCCGCCCTTGCCGATGACGCCGGAGATGTCGCTCTCCTCGACCCAGACGACGGCAGTGTTGGGGCCACGGAGATCGACCTCGACGTGGCCCTGGGCGACCGAGCGTATCTCGCGTTCGATCTCCTGTTTGGCGATGCGGTCGACGCCCGAGTCGTCGGTGTTTTCCTCCCCGCTGACCGGGACCGTGACCACCTGCCGGTTGAACGTGTATATCTCGTACTCGGTCCGGCCGGTCTCGAAGTCCCTGACCATGATGACGGGCCTGGCGAGGTCCTCCTCCATCAGCCCCTCGGGCACCTTGACCTCGGTTTTGACGTCGTAGACCTTCTCGACGCGACCGGCGTCGATGTAGACGACGGTGTCGACGACCTGCGGAATCAGCCCCAGTTCGACCCGGCCGATGAGCCGTTGAAGCGCGTCGATGGCGCGGGTCGCGTGGACGACTCCCACCATGCCGACGCCGGCGAGGCGCATATCCGCGAACACCTCGAAGTCGTCGGTCTTGCGGACTTCGTCGTAGATGGTGTAGTCGGGCCTGACCATCAACAGCGAGTCGGCGGTCTTTTCAATCCGGCCGTCCAGCGCCGTGTACTGCGTGATTTCGGGTCCGACCTGCAGGTCTCTGGGTTTCTCCATCGTCTTGACCGCGTACCCCGAACCGGTCAGGAACTCCGCGACTGCCTGGGCGAACGTCGACTTGCCCGCCCCCGGCGACCCCGAGATGAGGACGCCACGCTGGCGTTCGAGCAGGCGCTCGCGCAACGAGTCGGCATACTCGTAGTCGTCCAGCGTCGTCTTGACGATGGGCCGGACCGCCGTAATCTCCATGGCGTCGCTGAACGGCGGCCGGGCAATTGCGATCCGGTACTGGCGAAACTGGACGATGGTCATGCCCGGTTCGTCGAGTTCGACGAACCCCTCCGGAGAGACGCGCGCGGCCTCCTCGATGTCGGCGGCGTACTCGCGTAGCTGTGGCTCCGTGATGGGGTCGTCGCCGATGGTTTCGTAGTGCATCTCCCCGATGGTACCGCGTTTCGCCATCGGACTGACGCCGACCTTGAGGTGGACGCTCATCGTCTCGTCGTCGAAAAACTCCTCGATTGCGAGCGTCGTGAACTCCCGCACCTCGGGTTCGAGGTAGACGACGTCGAACCCCTTGGCACGTGCCACCTCGGCCTGGACCTCGTCGCTCGTGACGAGTGTTGCCTCGCGGTCGGCGGCCACGTCGCGGATGAGCGCGTCGATTTCGCCCTCGCCGGCCTCGCGTTTCTCCAGCGCATCGGGCCGTCGACCGACGTATTCGACCGTGATTTCGCCCGCCTCGTCGAGGTCGACCAGCCCCTGGAGCTCTTCGAGTCCCTCCCAGCCGGTTTCGCGGCCGTCGTTCGCCTGCGATTCGAGTTCACCTACGACCGCCTCGGGAACGACGACGGTCGCGCCTGCGAACTCGCCGTCCTCGACGCGTTCGGAGACCCGCCCGTCGATGACGACGCTCGTATCCGGGACGATTTCCATGTCTGTTCTTTCGCGTGACCGTTCTTAAGGACCCGGATACGCTCCCGTCTGTCCGTACGTCGGCGCTTGCCGCGCGTCGACCCGACGATAGACATTTCTTCGCGCCTCACGATGCTTCGCGCATGGCCGACAACCGAATCGTGGTCCTCAGACAGAAGATTCACGGGATGGACGCGGCCGAGTACGCCGAGGCGCTCCGGAGGCGACTTCCCGAGTGGACGGTGACGCTGGCGACCACGCCGGGCGAGGAGCGGGAAGCGCTCCGGACTGCACGGGTCGCCACCGGACACCGGCTCTCGGCCGGCGACCTCGCCGTCGCGGAGAACCTGGAGCTATTCGCCTGCGTGTTCGCCGGGACCGGCCACCTCAATCACGATGCCTTCGAGGAACACGGCGTCGCGGTGACCAGCGCCGCCGGCGTCCACGGGCCCAACGTCTCCGAGTACGTCGTCGGCGCGATGATCTCCCACGCCAGGGAGTTCCAGCGCGCCCGCAGGCAAAACGAGCGCCGGGAGTGGCGAAGCTACCAGACGCGCGAACTGTACGGGTCGACTGCGGCCGTCGTCGGTCTCGGAGCCATCGGGCGGGCCATCGTCGACCGCCTCGACCCGTTCGGGATGGAGACTGTCGGCGTCCGGTACACCCCGGAGAAGGGTGGCCCGACCGACGAGGTGTTGGGCTTCGACGCTATCCACGAGGCAGTCGCCAGCGCGGAGTACGTCGTGCTCGCCTGCCCGCTGACCGATACGACGGCAGAGTTGATAGACGACGACGTCCTCCGGACGATGCGCCCCGACGCTGTCCTCGTCAACGTCGCCCGCGGCAGGGTCGTCGACACCGACGCGCTCGTCTCGGCGCTCCGGTGGAACGACATCGCCGGTGCCACGCTCGACGTCACCGACCCCGAACCCCTTCCCGAGGACCACCCCCTGTGGGGGATGGAAAACGTCACTGTCACCCCGCACAACGCCGGCTATACACCGGAGTACTTCGACCGCCGGGCCGACATCCTTGCAAACAACGCCGCAAAACTGGACGGCGACGGCGAACTCGAAAACCGCGTCGTCTAGTGGCCGAGAGACACACCGTCGAGGGCTTCGACGAACTTTTCGACCGGATGGGGTGGCTTCGCCTCGCCGGGTCTGTCGCCCAGCTGGGTCCGACAGGACACACCAGGTGCGGTCACGACGTCGCCGCGACTCTCCTCGACCTGCCCGAAGAGGATGGACCCGATAGCCTGCGAGAGGTCGTAGTGTTCGGCCTCGTAGCCAAAGGACCCGGCCATCCCACAGCACCCCGAATCCAGCGGGTCCACCTCGTAGCCCGCCCGACGGAGGACCGCGACGGCGTGGTGGTCCCTGTTGGTCGCCTTCTGGTTGCAGTGACCGTGGTAGGTCAGCACCTCGTCGGATGCGGACAAAGACAGGTTCTTTTCGACGCGAGCGGCGTCGAGAAACTCCATTACACCGTAGCTCGCCCGAGCGACCGCCCGGGCGTCATCGTCGTCGAGCAAGTCGAGATACTCGTCCTGGAACATCACCGCATCGGAGGGCTCGACGAACACGACTGACCACCCCTCTTCGACCAGCCCCGCGAGTGCGTCGACGTTCGCCCGGGCCTGTTCGCGGGCCAGGTCGAGAAATCCCAGCGAGTAGGCCGCCCGCCCGGACGGTTCCAGGTCGCCCGGAACGCGGACGTGCATCCCGGCCGCTTCGAGCGCTTCCACCGCCGCCTTCCCCGGCCCGGGGTCGCTGTAGTTCGTGAACGTGTCCGGGAACAGAATCACCTTCGCCTCGGACTGGGGTTCGGGGACTGCCATGTGTTCGCGTTCCTCGAACCACTCGACGAACGTCTGCTTCCTGAACGTCGGAAGCTCCCGCTCGGGTGCGATGCCAAACAGCTTCTCCAGTACTGTTCGCGCCCCGGGGAGGTCTGTCATCCAGTTCGAGAGCGGCGCGAACCTGCTCCCGAGTGCGGCGTACCGGTCGATGTTCCCGAACAGCTTCGCGCGCCTGCTTGCGCCCTTCTTTTGGTGATACTGGTGTTTCATCTCGGCTTTGAGCTTCGCCATGTCGACCCCCGTCGGACAGTCGGATTTGCAGCCCTTGCAGCCGACACAGAGGTCCAGCACCTCCTCCTGGAAGCGGTCGCTGTACAGTTTTTCTTCCGGGAGTTCCCCGCTGATTGCCGCCCGGAGCATGTTGGCCCGTCCCCGCGTGGTCTGGATTTCCGCCTTCGAGGCGCGGTAGGTCGGACACATCACCTCCGAGTCGGTCTGCCGGCAGGTCCCACAGCCGTTGCAGAGTTCGACGAGGTGCGAGAACCCGCCCTCGTCGTCGAAATCCAGTGCGGTCTGTGGCTCCAGCGACTGGTAGCTCGGGCCGTACCGGAGGTGCTCGCGGTTGTCGGCCCCGACGCCGCGCTCGCTGTCGGGGCCGGGGTCGCCCGGTCCGTCCCGGTAGACGACGTTCCCCGGATGCATGAGCCACTCGGGGTCGAACGCCGTCTTGAGTTCCTTGAACGCCTCCCACAGTTGTTCGCCGTACATCTCGGGGCTGAACTCGGTCCGGGCTTTCCCGTCGCCGTGCTCGCCCGAGAACGCGCCGTCGTGTTCGATCACCAGGTCGGTGACGTCGTCCGTGATCGAGTGGAGCGCCTCCACGCCGTCTCTGTCTTTCAGGTCGAGGATCGGCCTGATGTGCAACGTTCCGGAGCCGGCGTGTGCGAAGTACGCCGCGGTCGTGTCGTGGGCCGCAAGGACGTCCTGGAACTTCCCGACGTACTCCGCTAGCTCCTCGGGCGGCACGCTCGCGTCCTCGATGAACGGGTAGGGTTTCGGGTCGCCCTCCAGACTCATCAACAGCGGGATGGCGGCCTTCCTGAGTTTCCAGAGCCGTTCCTGTGACTCGTCAGTGTAGGCCTCGATGACCTCGAACGCGTCGCCGGCGTCGACCAGTCGACGGGTCATATCCTCGACTGCCGACTCGAAGGCCGCGCGCTGGTCGTCCGCTCCGTTTTCACCTGCTCCAGTCGGTGACACGAGTTCGTCGTCCCATTCGAGCATCAGCGCCGCCCCTGTTCCGTCGGGAATGGCTTCGACGTACTCGGCGTAGCCGTCGGACTCGCTTGCGAGCCTGAACACCTCGTCGTCCATCAGTTCGACGGCGCTGACCGGATAGTCGAGCGCGACCGGGACGGCGGCGAGCGCATCGAGCAGGAGTCGCCTCGACGACGACGCCGAGCGTCCCCTCGGCCCCGACGAACAGCTTCGAGAGGTTGATGACCTGCTCTCCCTGGTCGTTCTCGTAGACGACCTTGTGCAGGTTGTAGCCCGACACCGAGCGTTTGAGTTCCGGATAGCGCCGCTCGATTTCCGCCTCGTGTTTCTCGACCAGCCCCCTGACGGTCTCGTAGATGTGCGCTTCGCGGTCGTCCTTGCTCACGAGTTCCTCGTACTCGGGAGAGTCGAGGACGACTTCCCGGGTGTGGACCAGGTCGCCGTTCGACAGCACTACCTTCAGCTCCTCGGTGTACGCGTCGGTGATGCCGTACCGCACGGAGTGTGCGCCCGTCGAGTTGTTCCCGATACCACCGCCGATTGTCGCCCGGTTCGAGGAGGCCGGGTCCGGTGGGAACTTCAGGCCGTACTCGGCGAGTACAGCGTCGAGGTGGTCCTGGACGACGCCTGGCTGTACCGTTGCCCGGCGAGCGTCCGCGTCCACGGAGAGAATCTCGTCCATGTACCGGGTGAAATCGAGGACGACACAGCCGGGTCCGACGGCCTGACCCGCCAGCGACGACCCCGCTCCCCGCGGCAGTACCGGGACGCCGTGAGCGCTCGCCACCTCGACAGTAGCGACGACGTCCTCGATATCCCTCGGGAGGACCACGCCAGCGGGACGGGCCTGGTAGACGCTCCCGTCGGTCGCGTACAGCACCTGTGCGTACTCGTCGAACTGAACTTCGCCGCGGACCCGGTCCCGTAGTCCCTCCGCCAGTTTCTGGTACTCGGGGACTGCTTGCCGTTCGTAGTCGAGGGCCCGGGCTGGCGTCTCGAACTCGCCGCGCCTTTCCTCCCCGGTTGCCATACCACTTATTCCCAAATCGCTTCCATAAACCTTTGGCCCCGGGCGAGAGGAACTGTTCAGATAAGAGATTCTCAAAGAGAACTGCGACCAGCATGAAAGCCCCGGCTTGCTG
>PXQO01000112.1:11168-16180 GCA_003021285.1 Halobacteriales archaeon QH_2_65_14
TCCCGCCCAGCCTGGAAAATAACGCCGGGCGGGACTGAAAGGGGCGAGGCGCTCGCCGGGCGAGACGAAGTAAGCACCGCAGTGCAACGAGGAGCGCAGTGAGTCGGAGCCGGCGAGCGCTTCGGGGCTTTCATGCTGTTCCCGACTCCAACATTGCTTACCTGAACACTACCCGGGCGAGATGCCGGGTGAATCGATAGCCCGGTCGAGGTCCAACACCAAGGCATACAAGGAGGGGCCTCTATGGAGGAGATATCCAACAGAATCCCCGGAGAGCGAAGCAATGAGCGACACGCCAGAGAACGCCCGGAGTGAGCATCCGGCGTGGGACCAGCGGAGCAACTACGACTATCGGAGCCAGGGGATAGAGCGGCCGGACCTGCTCGCGGCGCTCGACGCCCGCGTCGAGGGGGAGGTCCGGTTCGACAGCTACACGCGGAACCTCTATGCCACGGACGCCAGCGCGTACAAGCAGTTACCCATCGGCGTGGTCGCGCCGGTCTCGACCGACGACGTCCGGGCGGTGATGACCTACTGCGCCGGAAACGACATCCCGGTGCTCCCGCGGGGTGGCGGGACGAGCCTCGCCGGCCAGGCGGTCAACGAGGCGGTCGTCCTCGATTTCAAAAAGGAGATGGACGCCGTCCTCGACGTCGACCCGGACGCGAGGACGGTACGTGCACGACCCGGCATCACGCTCGCCCGCCTCGACGACAGGCTCGCGGGGCACGGGTTGAAGTACGCACCGGACCCGGCGTGGGGTGACAAGAGCGTCCTCGGGGGCTGTATCGGCAACAACTCGACGGGCGCACACTCGCTGAAGTACCACAAGGCCGACGGCTACCTCGAATCGGTCGAGGCAGTCCTGGCTGACGGAACAGTCACGGAGTTGGGCTGGATGGACGTCGAGGAGTTGCACGAGCGAGCCGACTGGATAACCGAGACGATAAACGGTGACGGGACGCCTGAGGGCCTGGAAGACCGCATCTACGCCGAGGTGTCGCGCATACTCCGCGAGGAACGCGAGGAGATACGGCGACAGTATCCGGCCCTCAAACGGAACGTCTCGGGGTACAACCTCGACAGACTCCTCGAGGACGCCGAGGAACGCGGCGAGGTGAACCTCGCTCGCCTGCTTGCCGGCAGCGAGGGCACGCTCGCCATCGTCACGGAAGCGACAGTCTCGCTCGAACCCGTCCCGCCGGAGACGTCGGTGGTGCTGTTGACCTACGACGACATCCTCGACGCGATGGCGGACGTCGCACTGACCCTCGAACACGACCCCGCCGCCGTGGAGGTGATGGACGACGTGTTCCTCGACCTCGCGGCGGACCGACCGGAGTTCTCCTCTGTCGTCGGCACCCTCCCCGAAGGGACCGACTCGACGCTGCTCGTCGAGTTCTACGCCGACTCCACCGCGGAGGGCAAGCGGAAGGTTGCCGACCTGCTCGCCGACCGACTTCCCGGACACGAGGCGACAGTCGACCCGTCCGACGGGGCGGGAGGCCGCACCGACGCGCCAGTTCGCGCCGTCGACGCGCTCGAAGCGTACGACCCCGACCGACAGGCGAAGTTCTGGAAGATGCGCAAGGCGGGATTGCCGATCCTCCTGTCGCGGACTGGTGACGAGAAACACTGGCCGTTCGTCGAGGACACCGCCGTCCCCGCGGCGAATCTCCCGGAGTACGTCGCGGACCTCCAGGAACTGTTCGACGAGCACGATACGTTCGCCTCCTACTACGCCCACGCCGGCCCCGGCGTTCTCCACGTCCGTCCGCTTTTGAACCTCAAGACCGAGGACGGCGTCCAGACGATGGAGACCATCTGCGACCGCGTGACCGACCTCGTCGTCGAGTGCGGCGGCTCCGTGTCGGGCGAGCACGGCGACGGCCGCGCGCGGACCAGGTGGAACCGGAAGCTGTACGGCGACCGCCTGCTGGAGACGTTCCGGGACCTGAAGACGGCGTTCGACCCCGACTGGCTGCTCAACCCCGGCAGCGTCTGTGGCGAGTTCGACCCGACGGAGAACCTGCGGTTCGACCCCGACTACGAGTTCGAAGCCGGGTTCGATCCCGTCCTGGAGTGGAAAAACGAGAACGGCTTCCAGGGCATGGTCGAACTCTGTCACGGCTGTGCGGGCTGTACCGGCCACCAGGAGACGACCGGGGGTGTGATGTGTCCGACCTACCGTGCGACCGAAAACGAGGAGATAACCTCGACCCGGGGACGAGCCAACATGCTACGACAGGCCACGAGCGGCGACCTGCCCGAGGACCCCACCTCTGAAGAGTTCGTCCACGAGGTGCTGGACCTCTGTGTGGGCTGCAAGGGTTGCAAAACCGACTGTCCGAGCGGCGTCGACGTGGCGAAGCTCAAAGCCGAAGTGAAACACCAGTACCACCAGCGCGAGGGAATCGCCCGCCGGGACCGGCTGTTCGCCAACGTCGACCGGCTCTTCTCGCTCGGGAGCACCTTCGCCCCGCTCTCGAACTGGGCAACCGAGATTCCGGGGGCAGGACTGCTGATGGAGGAGGCCCTCGGCATCGCCCGCGAGCGGGACCTGCCGTCTTTCGAACTACGCCAATCCGGGCGTCGGGAAAGCGGCCGTCCGGGTGCTGGAGGCGGCAGGCATCCGCGTCGAGATACCGGACGATGTGACCGACAGCGGTCGGCCCGCACACTCCAAAAGCATGCTCGACCACGCTCGTGGGACGGCTCGGGAGAACGTCGACGCCCTCGCTCCCCACGTCCGGGACGGCTGGGACGTGGTGGCCGTCGAACCGTCCGAGGCGGTGATGTACCAGGACGACTACCCCGACCTGCTTGCCGGCGACGACGTCGAGGCGGTGGCGTCGAACGCCTACGGCGTCCTCGAATACCTCGATACGTTCCTGCTGGACGGGGACCTCGGCTTCGAGACCGGTGGGGAGACGCTGACCTACCACGGCCACTGCCAGCAGAAAGGGACCACGAAAGAGCACCACGCAGTGGATGTCCTTCGCCGTGCAGGCTGGGGCGTCGACGTCCTCGATTCGACCTGCTGTGGGATGGCCGGGTCCTTTGGCTACGAGGCCGAACACTACTCGATGAGCGAGGCCATCGGTCGACTCCTCTTCGAACAGGTCGAGGAGTCCTCGGGCGAACGGGTCGTGGCTCCCGGAACCTCCTGCCGGTCACAGCTACTCGATGCCGACAAGCTGGAGGACGAACCGGTGCATCCGATCCAGGTGCTGGACGAGGCTCTGGACGGGTAGATAGTCACGAACGTCCGTATCAAGGGGTCGGGCGTGACGGAGTTTCCCGCGACGGCCTCGCTCGCCGGCAGGGGTGATCCCAACTGTCCGTCAGCGGACCAGATTCTCGCGCAGTTCGCGCAACTCCTTCGCTTTCCCCGGGTGGCCGTCCACGTCGGCGAGCGTCTCGGCGGCTTCCAGCGTTCGGACGGAGTCGTCGAGAAAGGAGAGCACGTCGCCGGGGTACGCATAGAGCATGTAATTGTCGCCCATCACGTCGACGAGGGCATCGGGACCGAGTCCCTGTTCGCGGAGTTCCAGCAGGTACCGGACGAACTTGCGTTCGGCACAGCCACAGTGGGGGTTGGCTTCGCAGTCGCAGTCGAGGAAGTCCTCGGCGAAGTCCAGGATTCGGTTCTGGGTCGCGTCGTCGAGTTTCGCGAGTTCCTCGCCCCGAAAGAGGATGTCGAGCGTCGCGCCGCTGAACGCGCTTTTCGGGAACGACGTCTCTAGCTGTGACGTTATCTGCTGGTGGTTCTTGACGTAAATCTTGTCGGTGATAGCCACTGCTGTCACCAGGGAGGAGCTTCGGAGACTAAAACACCGCGATTTCACCGGGCGGAATTGCCGGAAAAAGTTCGAAACGTATATTTGCCCAACTCGGTTACGTACGGATGCGTGTCCGGGCTGGGGTAGTGGTATCCTTTGGCCTTGTGGTGGCCAAGACGTGGGTTCAATTCCCGCGCCCGGACCTTTCTGCGACGAATGGACATGAGGAGTTGAAGGTCCGCTAGCGGGATTGAACCCGGCCAGTCGCACGCCGGAGAAGCGACCGCAGGGAGCGACCCGGACCGTCTGGACACGGTTCAATTCCCGCGCCCGGACCTTTCTGCGACGAACGGATGTGAGAAGTTGAATGTCCGCTAGCGGGAATTGAACAGCTCAATCCATCACGACCACGAGTCCGTAGATACCCACGATGACGAGAGCCGAGAGAAACAGACTCCCGACCAGCAGGAAACCGGCGGCCCCAGAACCGATGAGCAGCCAGAAGTACAGTTTCTCTAGCTGCTCTTGCCGGTAGTAGTAGGCGGTGAGAGCCATTACACCGAGCGCAATCAGTACGCCGATGCCACCGGTGACCATGAGTACATCAGCCGTCAACTCCCCGCCGAACTCCAGGCCCTCCTCTTCGAGAAATTCGATCAGTTCGTCCGCGAAAAGGACCTGTGCGAGTCCCTCGAACAGGCCGATAAACGCCAGCACCACCGTCGTCGCTACCAGCAGTCTGTGTTCGGATACCGCGACAGCCCCCGCTCTGCCGGGAACGGGCGATTCAGCACCCGGTCCGTAGTCGTACTGGCTCTGGTTCGTTAGCGCGTTACCCCTTTCGGATTGGCGATGCCGTGAGCCTCCGGCGGTTTCTTCCCCTTCCCCCCGGACGTACGATATGTCGGTCCCACACTCGGGGCAGAATCGACCGTCCTCGGAAACCTCCGCGCCACACTCCGGACAGTACGGCATGTGCGACACACCGGCACTGAGTCACATAAAACCACTGCGTTCGGTCTACGACAGAAACCGGAAATCACATCCACAGCAACTGGGCGTGGCGCGTCCCCTCGAACTCCAGGACGTTCTCCTCGTCGATCAGGCCGTGTTCGACGGCCAGCCCCACAGCGCGGGTCCCGACGATGTTGGCCACGCTACACTTGGCGAGACTCCGGACGACTGCATCTTCGTCCGCGGGTTCCCCGTCGTAGAACTCGGGGTCGACCG
>PXQO01000113.1 GCA_003021285.1 Halobacteriales archaeon QH_2_65_14
GTACCACTCCTACCAGCTCGACTGGTGGGGCGACCTCGTCGAGGCGACGGTCATCGAGGACGGCTACATCGAGGTGCCCGAAGCGCCCGGCCTGGGCGTGACGCTCGACCTCGATACGGTCGAGACACACATGGTCGAGGGCGAGACGTTGTTCGACGAGGAGTGAACTTCCGCGAGCGCTCTCGAACTGGGGCGGCTACGTTTTGGCCCCCGTCTCTGCGGTATCACGGCCCGCAACGACGATGTTCACGGCGACACCGACCAGGAGGACGAACGCGTTGCCATAGAGCCAGATGAGCAGGAGGATGACCGCGCCCAGGGTCTCGTAGGTGCCGACAGTGCTCACGAGGTTGGTGTAAAGCCCGAACACGACTTCGAGGACGACCCATCCGACCGCGGCAACCATCGTGCCCGGAAGCGCCTCGCGCGCGCCGACGTCCAGGTCCGGGAGGAAACGGTAGATGGGGAAAAACGCGACACTCAGGCCGACGAACAGGAGGAACGGATTGAGTAGCCGTCCCAGCGGGTGGTCGACCCGTGCGAGGAGGGCCGCCCCAGCACTCACCCCGAGGATGGCAACGGTCAGCGCCGTGAACACCACCACCCCGTCGGCGACCTTGCCGCGCACCGACTGTCGCTCTGTCCCGTACAGTTCGTTGAGCGCAGTCTCGATGCCGCGAAAGATACGGAACATCCCCCAGATGAGCGAGACGACGCCGAGGAGAGATGCGCCCGCGCGGTCGGAGGCGTTGGTGAGCGCCTCGTAGACGAGACCCTCGCCGGCAGGACTGAGATATGACTCTGTCATCGAGGTGAGCCGCTCGGTCAGTACGTCGTTGCCAACCGCGCCGGCGATGATGAGCACGAGCACAAGCAGGGGGAGTAGCGAGAGAAACGCGGCGTAGGCGATGCTCCCGGCCATGAACGTGATTCGATGCTCCCGAACGACGGTAAACGTGCGACGGACAACAGCGAAACCCCGCCGGACATCCATACACCTGTTACGCCGCGAACGTGAAAAAATGCCGTGTCACCCTCGACTAAGACGGGATTGTCGGGATTCAGGCGATAGCGGTGCCAGCCCGACAGCCGGGCGGGAAAGGAAGTGTGGTCGCCGTGGCGGTTCACCGGGAGATGCCCGATTCGGACCCCTCCATGACGCGTTCCACGTCGGCGGGCGTCACCGCCGCGACGTCGCCCGGAATGGCGCGTTTCAGCGCGGCAGTGGCTGCGCCGTAGGCGGCGGGATAGGCCGACTGCTCGAACACCTCGCCGTCGTGGACGGCGAGCGCGCCCTCCGCCGAGCGGGTGACGACGACAGTTTCGAACTCGTGTTCGCCTGCGAGGGCGGTCGCCACCTCCTCGATGGGTCCCGTCCGTTCGAAGACGGTTTCGACGTCCCGTTGGGCGACGACGAGTCCGTCGACGTGGCCCGTGAGGTCGGTCACGGTCTCCCGTGCCTCGGCGGGCGACCAGAGCTGTGACCGGTAGTTGAGGTCGAACCACGTCGTCGTCCCGGCGTCGCTCGCCAGTGCGAGGAGGCGCTTCGTCGTTTCGGCGAGGCGCTCGGAGAGCGCCGGCGTGATACCCGTCGTGAAGAAGACGCGGGCGTCCTCGACGTGGTCGGTCGGGAGTTCCGCCGGCGTCGCAGAACAGACCGCGGCGTGTTCCCGGTCGTAAACGACAGACGTCTCTCGGGGGGTGTCGCCCGTCTCCAGGTAGTACAGCCCCTGTCGGCCCGAGTCGCTCCAGACGACGGCGGGTGTGACCCCGTGGCGACGGAGGTCGGCGACGGCGCGCCTGCCGGGCGGCGTCTCGGGCAACTTCGACAGCCAGACGGTTTCGAGACCGAGTCGCTGTGTGGCGACGGCGACGTTGCTCTCCGCGCCGCCGGCATGGACGTCGAAGGACTCGGCCAGTTCTATCGGGACGTCGTCCGGCGGCGAGAGCCGCAGCATCGTTTCGCCGAAGGTGACCAGGTCTGTCATACGTCCGCTTGGACCGCCACCACAATAAACCAGGAGCGTACACCGACAGACCGGGATACGACACCGCCCAGTCGTGACCTCAATCTGTGGGGGTCGATACGGGACCGGGACGACCGTTTTTTGTGACGGAATCCCTAGGACGGGTGGTGATTACTCGTGGAGCCGGAACCCTGGCACAAGAACGCGGTCATATACGCTCTCGACGTGGAAGCGTTCAACGACTCGGACGGCGATGGAGTTGGCGACTTCCAGGGGCTGATAGAGCGGCTCGATTACCTCAACGGGCTGGGCGTCTCGGCCCTCTGGTTGCTCCCCTTTTATCCGACGCCCAACCGCGACAACGGCTACGACGTCACGGATTACTACGGGGTCGACTCGCGGCTGGGAACGCTCGGGGACTTTGTCGAGTTCGTCGAGGAAGCCGACGAGCGCGGGATCAGAGTGCTCATCGACCTCGTGGTGAACCACACGTCGGACCAGCACCCCTGGTTCCAGCAGGCACGGAACGACCCGGACTCGAAGTACCGGGACTACTACGTCTGGGTCGAGGAACCGCCGCCGCCGGGTCCCGACGAGGGGTCGGTGTTCCCCGGTGAGGTCGAGGACGACCGCATCTGGTCGTACGATTCGGAGGCCGGAGCGTACTACTACCACCGGTTTTACCCGTTCCAGCCGGACCTGAACACCGCCAACCCCGACGTCAGGGAGGAAATCTACAAGATCATGAAGTTCTGGCTGCAGCTCGGGGTCGACGGATTCAGGGTCGACGCGGCCACGCTCATGATCCAGCCGAAACACCCCGAGGCCGACGAACTCGACGACCCACACGAGCTGTTGCGGTCGCTCAAACGCCACGCCGTCGCACAGCGCGGCGACACCGTGTTGCTGGCCGAGGCCGACGACGAGCCGGGGATACTCCAGCGATACGCCGGCGAGGACGGGATGGACCTGCTCATGAACTTCGTCCTCAACGCCCACCTGATCGCGGCGCTCGCGACGGGGCGGGCCGACCCGCTGGCTGACGGCCTCGAACGCCTGCCGGACCTCGAAGCCGGCCAGTGGGCGAACTTCCTGCGCAACTACGACGAACTCAACATCGGACGGCTCCCCGGCGACCTCCAGGAACAGGTCTTCGAGCTGTTCGCGCCGGACCCGGACATGCGCATCTACGGCCGGGGCATCCGCCGCCGCCTCGCGCCGATGCTCGATGGCGACCGTGACCGGCTCAAACTCGCGTTCAGCCTCCTGTTCTCGATGCCCGGCACGCCGCTACTCCTGTACGGCGACGAGATCGGCATGGGGGACGAACCCGCCCTCCCGGGCCGGCAACCGGTCCGAACCCCGATGCAGTGGAGCGACGAGCGCAACGCCGGCTTCTCGACGGCACGGGAGGAGGACCTCACCGCGCCCGTCATCAGCGGCGGGAAGTTCGGCTACGAACGGGTCAACGTGGCGTCCCAGCGCTCCGACGGCGAGTCGCTTCTCAACTGGCTCCAGCGGCTGATCTCGACCCGCAGAGAGAACCACGAAATCGGTCACGGCGACGTCCACGTCGTCGAGACGGGTCACGAGAACGTGTTCGCCCACCGCTATGACGGGGAAAACACCACCATCCTCTGTGCGCACAACCTCTCGAAGGAATCCGTCACCACCGGAATCGACGTCGACCTGGCACCATCGGCCTCGATGCACCACCTGGTCGGCCGCCAGGACAGCGCCCGACTGGAAGACGGGCGGGTCGAAGTCTCCCTCGACGGGTACGGGTTCGTCTGGCTCCACGTTCACGACGAGAGTTCCGGGAACCCACAGCCACGAGAACCGAGCGACGGGCAATGACAGCCCTCGGCACGGACGTCACGCTGGTCCACGCGAGCGGGCGCGACCCCGGCCGGGACGCCGAAGAACGCCACCTCGAACGCGTTGCTGAGTGAGAGGGCGCTCCCGGACCGCCCCGAGTCGGCCGCAGTCGCTAGTCCAGTAAGTACACCCTGGCCTCGTACGGTTGCCAGGTGCTGTGGTCGAGGGCGACCGGTCGTGGAACGTCGTAGTTTGCGACGAGCAATCGGGCGTCGTCGCCGTCGGCGTCGACGTAGTCGGCCGGCTCGAACTCGGCACGGTCACCCGAGAAGTTCAGGACGACGAGCGCGCGCTCGTCGTCCCACTGGCCGTCGCCGCTCCCCTCGTCGTCGCTGTCCGGCCCGCTATCGCTGACCTGTTCGCCGTCACCGATCCGCTCGTAGGCGTATATCCGGGGATGGTCCCCGGCGAGTAGCTCGTATCGACCGTAGACGAGGACCGGATGGGCCTTCCGGAGTTCGATGAGCCGTCGGTAGTACTCCCAGATAGAGCCGGGGTTCCCGCGCGCCGTCTCGACGTTGATTTCGGGGTGGTTGGGGTTGACCTTGAGCCAGGGATCGCCGGTCGTAAACCCCCCGTTCTCGTCGGTAGACCACTGCACCGGCGTGCGGGCGTTGTCCCGGCTCCCGTACATGACCGCCTCGCTGATGTCGTCGAAGTTCTCGACGTCGTCGCGTTCGAGCATCCGTTCGACGTACCGGATGGCCTCGACGTCCCGTATTTCGTCCACGTCCTCGAACGGGACGTTCGTCATCCCGATTTCCTCGCCCTGGTAGACGAACGGCGTTCCCCGGAGCGTGTGGAGGAAGGTACAGAGCAACGTCGCCGACTCCTCGCGGTACTCCTCGTCGTCACCGAACCGGGACACCTGCCGGGGCTGGTCGTGATTGTTGAGATACAGCGCGTTCCAACTATCCGGGTACAGTCCTTCCTGCCAGCGGGTGAACGTCTCTTTCAGGTCGGAAAGCTTCCAGTCCTGGAAGTCCCATGGGTCCTGGTTGCCGGTGCTATCGAGGCGCATGTGTTCGAAGTGAAAGACCATGTCGAGCGGACCATCGCTCCCGGCGTAGGTTCGGGCGTCATCGACGGACGCGCCCGGCATCTCGCCGACAGTCACCACGTCGTATGCCGAGAGGACGCGGTCGTGCATCTCCCGGAGGTACTCGCCGAGATTGGGACCGTTGATGAAGTGCTCGCTCCCGGTGACCACCTCGGAGGGTTCCCCGTCGGGAAGCCCCTCGGGTTTCGAGAGCAGGTTGATGACGTCCATCCGGAACCCGTCGACGTCCTTTTCGAGCCACCATCGCATCACCTCGTAGATGTCCTCGCGGACGGCCGGATTCCGCCAGTTGAGGTCGGGCTGTTTCTCGTCGAACAGGTGGAGGTAGTACTCGCCACGAACCTCGTCGTACGTCCACGCCGGGCCACCGAACAGCGATTCCCAGTTGTTCGGCGGCCCGTCGTCACTCTCCCGCCAGATGTAGTAGTCGGTGTAGGGGTCGACCTCGCGGCGCGACTGCTGGAACCACTCGTGTTCGTCGGAGGTGTGGTTGGCCACGAGGTCCATGACGAGCCGGATGTCCCGCTCGTGGAGGCCGTCGCGAACCCGCTCCCAGTCGTCCATCGTCCCGTAGTCGTCGAGGATTTGCCGGTAGTCGCGGATGTCGTAGCCGAAATCCCCAAGCGGGGAGTCGTAGACGGGCGTGAGCCAGACGGCGTCGATTCCGAGGTCGTCGAGATAATCGAGCTTCCCGGCGATGCCCGCCAGGTCACCGACGCCGTCGCCGTCCGAATCGTTGAAACTCCGCGGGTAAATCTCGTATATTGCCGCCTCTTTCCACCAATCTCGGTCGCGTGCTTCCGGTCGGGTCACGGGCACAGCCAGGGACCGTATCTACAAGAACAGTTGGAAAGGATGACCAAGCTGAACGAAACTGAGGCTCAAACCTCTGTACATGGTACGAGACGGATGGTATCTGGTGCGTTCCATCCCGAGAGTGGCCCCGGGCGGTCGGTGCTGACCGGGAAGCAAACGACGTAGCGCGGGAGCGGCCGACTGGATGGTGCGGGTTGCCCTGATGAGAGAGAGTCGAGCCGTGATATGTTGACGGAGACAGCCGACCGAACCCCCTCGAACGCGAGCGCGGAGTGACGACCGACTTCGAGCGGCCGTTCGACCTCGAACCGACGCCGGCCTCCTGTTTGCCCCGTCGCTGAACGGCATCTCGCACAACCCCAGGGAGTGGACCGACTGGGAGGACTGCGCGGCCACAACCCAGGTGCTGGCCGGCGCACTGACTACCCTGGTCAGGGGGCGTTCCCCCTCTTCCTGAGCGCAACGTCCCAGTTTGCCGAGACAAATGACGCTGATGCCACGCCAGTATCATTCGCCGCGAGACCGCCGGAGACTGATTGATAGTGGTTGTTGTGCTCGTTTCGGCCCGGCGCGAAATTATCCCTGTTTCGGCGGCTGAAACGGGGGAGGGAACACTACCAGCGAATTCCCCAACACGGGAAAGGACACCCCTGTTCTGAAACGGATTTTTGCAAACGAGCTGAGAGGGGCCGGTCGAGCGGAGGTGGACCCGGTTCACTGGAACTGTTCAGTGAGCGCGGGCACGACGTCGAAGAGGTCGTTGACGATGCCGTAGTCGGCGATGTCGTAGATGGGTGCGCTGGGGTCGTTGTTGATGGCGACGATGGTTTCGGAGCCTTTCATCCCGGCGACGTGCTGGACAGCGCCGGAGATGCCGATGGCGATGTAGACCTCGGGCGTCACCGTCTTGCCGGACTGGCCGACCTGTCGGTCCTGGGGGAGCCACTCGTTGTCGACGATGGGGCGCGAGGCCGAGACGGTCGCATCGAGCGCGTCGGCCAGTTCGAAGATGATATCGAGGTTGTCCTCCTCCTCGATGCCGCGGCCGACCGAGACGAGCACCTCGGCCTCCGAGATGTCGACGTCGCCGGCACCGACCGCCTCGAAGCCACTGACGGTCGAGCGGACCGCGTCGTCGTCGATGTCGGCGTCGAACGCCTCGACCCGTGCGTCGCCGTCGCCGCCTGCGGGCTCCCACTCCCCGGGGCGGATAGTCACCATCGCCCGGTCGCCCTCGACGTCGATGCCGGCCTCGGTCTTGCCGCCGTACAGCTCGCGGGTGACCGCCAGCCCGCCGGACGCGTCGAACTCGATGACGTCGGTCACGAGCGGGACGGCGAGGTGCTGGGCCACCGCAGGGGCGTAATCGAGCCCGTTGACCGTGTGAGGTGCGACGACGTACTGCGGGTCCAGGTCGTCGGCGAGCGCCTCGATGGCCTGCGTGTAGACGTCGTGATTGAACTCGTCGCCCTCCGCGACGGTGTAGACGGCGTCGACGCCCTCCACGTCGAGCTGGCCGGCGTAGGCGTCGACGTCGCCGCCGATGACCGCGAGTGCGAGTTCGCCGCCGGTCGCGTCGGCGAGCTGGCGGCCGGCGGTCGTGACCTCGAAACTGACGTCGCGCAGTTCTCCCTGGCGGTGTTCCGTGACGGCGAGCACGTCGCTCATGCGCCCACCCCCTTCTCGTGGAGCAGTTCGGCGAGTTGCGCGGCGGTCTCATCGACACTCCCCTCGAAGTACGTGGCGTCACTTTCGGTCTCGGGTTCCTCGAGCGACGTCAGCGCGAGGGCTGATTCGCCGCGGTCGACGCCCAGTTCGTCGGGCGTCATCACGTCGAGTGGCTTGCTCTGTGCCTGCCGGATGCCGCGCAGGCTTGCGTACCGCGGTTCGTTGATACCCGTCTGGATGGTAAACACGGCGGGCAGTTCGACCGCAGTCAGTTCCTCGACGCCCCCTTCGAGTTCGCGGTGAACGTTCGCAACCCCGGCGTCCTCGTCGAGGTCGAGCTGGTTGACGACGGCGGCCCACTCGTAGCCGAGTTCGGCCGCCATCGCGACGCCCGTGGCGGCGAAGGCCGCGTCCGCGGACTGGACCCCCGAGAGGATCAGGTCGGGCTCCTCCTCGCGGGCGACGGCTGCCAGCAACCGGGCTTTCGTCGCCGAATCGAGGAGGTCGACGTCCGCCAGCGCGTCGTCCCACACCCGGACCGCGCGGTCGGCCCCCTTTGCGAGCCCCTGCCGGATCGTCTCCTCGGCACGCTCCGGCCCGATTGTCGCGGTCACGACCTCGACGTCGTCGCCCGCCTCGCTCACCTGAACCGCCTCCTCGATGGCGTAGTCGTCCCACTCGTTGAGGTCGTAAGTCAGATACCGGTCGTCGATGCTGAGGCCGTCTATCTCGAACTCGTCGTCGGCCTCGGCGATCTCCGTTACTGTCACGAGGATTTTCATACACCGGAATTTCCGGTGCCATTCCGATAAACGTTTTTAGTTCCCCCGAAAACTGTGAAACTGTTTATTCCTCCGCAGGAATATTCACCGAAGCTACCGCGAGCGTCAGCTACCCACGAGTAAACTCGTGGACTTGCCAGTGGGACTCCCGAGTGTCGCGCTCCCGGCTTGAAAGCCCCACGCCCGCTCCTTTCTAAGAGTGGGCTTTCTCAGGTGGCGTTCGCGTCGGGAGTCGGAGGGACTCGTTCGCTGTCCCCTGACTCCGGGGCTGGCTGACGGACAGCCCGTCCCACCGACCGCTTCTGGGCCTGTGGGACGTCCCACGGCTAAAGCCGGTGGGCTTCCGCGCTGTTACCGCTGTGAGATTCGCCTGACCGTCTTCCGTGCGGGAGGGCAGGCCGGTTCACCGGGCGAAGGCTGTCAGTCGTTGTCGAAATCGGTCAGGTCCTCGTCGGGGAACGAGATGAGGTTCTCGCGGCCGATTCTGAGTTTGTCGATCCGGCCGTCCTCCTCCATCGAGGAGAGCAACTGCGACACCTTGGCGTTCGACCAGTCCGTCTCTTTGACGATGTTCGCCTGCTTCATCCGACCCCCGTTCCGTTCGAGCAGTCGCTCCACCCGCTCCTCGTCGCTCAACAGTTCGGGGTCCATCCCCCCGTCTCCCCCGTCATCGTCGTCCTGGCTCCCGGCTTTCGCCACCTGCCCGGCGGCTGTGGCCGATTCGGCGTCGGGTTCGTTGGCTTCGGCCGTCCGGTCGTCGGCGTCGGTCTCCATCAGGGGCTGGAGCCTCCCGCGACTCGCGGCCAGAACCGCGATTGCCAGGAGCGCCGCGAGCACGCCGACGACGCCCACGAGGGGCCCGAGCGTCCCCATCAACCCGTCACCGGTCCCGTCCGACGGAGTCGTCGTGTCGTCACCGGGGCCGGGACCCTGGCCGACCAGCGTCGCCTGGAGCGTCTCGTTCGTGAACGTCACCGGCCCCTCCCAGTGCAGTTCGCCGCCCCGGGGAACGACGTTCGCATCGTCGAATCCGAACCCTTCCGGTGCCCTGACGGCCAGCTGCTGGGTTTCTGTCAACCCCTGTAACCAGACGGTCTCTTCGGTCCCGAACACGTCGTCGACGTACATGTTCCCCCCGTTCGTCCTGGCGAAGTTCTCCCAGGTGAAAGACAGCGACAGCTCCCCCCATCCGTCTGTGAGTTCGGCGTCGGAACTTGCAGACCGTTCCTCGCCGACGATTGACATCTGTCGCCCGGTTTCTTCGGTCATCCGCTCGCTCGCCAGGACGAACGCATCCAGGCCGAACGCCGCGCCGGGAGCCTCGCCCGCCTCGAAGTCGGCCGCCGTTTCGCGGAACGCTTCCCTGTCGCTGTCAGTCGAGAGGTTGAACGTCTCGGTGATCGTCCACCGCGCGTCGCCGTCTGGCTGGAGCTGGACGACAATCGTCGTGTTGGTCGCGACGAGCGCCGTCCCGTTACCCTGGCCAGCGGACTCGTTTGCTGTCTGCCACGCTACCGCCCTATCGAGGGCGTATTCGTGGTCGAGAGGGGCGTCGGCGGGACTCCCCCCGCCGGCAACCGGGGCGACGGCAACACCGAAAAACGAAAGTATCAGGAGTACGGCGAGGGCAATCCGGGGCGACGCAAGCATGTGGCGAACGTTGCCCGTCAGTGCGGAAAACCTTTTCCATGAAACGTTACGTGGCTGTATAAACTGTCTCGACGCTCCTCGCGGGTCGATAGTAACTATCGAACCGCTCCTGCTCGAAGAGCGATATAGTTCAATTGATAGTTACGGGCGGGCAGGTTACGGGGGTGCCCCGGTATTTTTCGATTTATCGAACAGTCATCCCCCCAGTGCAGTCCCGGTCGACGCCGCGACGTTTTTATATGGTGGCGGTAAAGGTGTGGATAAGATGTCACGGTCCTCCCGAACGAGGGTCGGTGTGTTTGTAGCGGTTAGCATGCTCTTTCTCGTGGCAGGGGCCGTTACGGCAGCCGATACGCTCGCCGTCTCGGAGCACCAGTCACCGGAGTTGATCGAGGTTGAGAACTCCTCGAACTATCTGTCGCCGCCAGCCGAGAACGTGACGAGACAGCAGTACGAAACGGCTGACCTCGACGTTTCAGGGGCAATCGCCGCCGACGCGGCACGCCTCCAGGGGGACAAGGAGCGCAACCGGGTCGAGTACGAACTCACCCGCGCCGCGGAGCCGGCCGAGGTGGCCGAGGAACTCATAGCACCCATCGAACACGACGTTGCGAGGCTCGAAACCAAGCAGCGACACCTCGTCCAGAACCACAGTGCGGGCGACATCTCGGACGGAACGTTCGTTCGTGAAGTCGTCAGACACGAGGCGACTGCCCAGCAGTATCGCTCGATTGCCGAACACGTCCGCGAGGAGGTAGCCCTCCCGGACGCGCTCGGGACGCGATATGGCAATCTCCGCGGCGAGATTCCGCTGCTGCCCGCTCCGCTTTCCGAGCAACTCGACCGGGCGACCACGGGCGAGGTCGACCCGACGCAGGTTTACATCCAGTCGTCGCCGAATTCGTTCGTCCTCGGAACCGTCGTCGACGAGACGTACGTCCGTCAGGCGGTGCTGTTCGACCAGCGCGACAGGGCCGCCGACGACCAGTTCGTGCTCGACTCCCGTGCCGCACCGGAAGCCGCGTTCAGTCGGGGGACGTCGCTCTACCCGTGGGCGAACAACGACAACTTCGGACCGAACATCCAGGGGTTCGGGACCAGTTCCGTCTACCTGTTCAGTTCGAGTCACTCCCACGGCGAGTTGCGGAGCTATCTCGACGGCGGAACGACAAACCCCTTCTACGAATACCAGCAGAAAAACGCCCTGTCAGTCCCCGTCACGCAGTTCACCCAGGACACGAACAACGGCCTTCGTCTCACGGTCGAATCGACCGCCCCGACCGGCCCGATGCGCGTCCAGGTGCTCGGGACCGGCGACACCGAACTGTCCGACATCGACGTGAGTATCAACGGACAGACCCTCGTCCGAATCGACGACGGCGAGGATTTCTGGACCATACAGCCCGTCGGAACGTTCGAAGTCACCGCGACGACGCCGGAGGGCGAGAGCGTCACCGTCACCGTCAGCTAGCGTCCTGACGCCTCCGACGCGAGCCACGAACGGCCCTACTGGTGCTCTGTCGGGCAGGGCCGCCCCACACTTCGGACACTCGTCGTCGGTAAGATTGTTGTGCCTGCGAGCGAACCGACCGGGCGTTTAAGCAGGTGCCACCGCTAGTCCAGGTGGTGATACGAGTGAAAGCATCCGACCTGCTGGTGGCCTGTCTGGAACGCGAGGGCGTCGACCACGTGTTCGGGCTGCCGGGCGAGGAGATGGAGGACCTGCTGTTTTCCCTGCGCGATTCGGACGTGACGTTCGTCCCGGTCCGGCACGAACAGGGGGCGGCGTTCATGGCGGACGTCCACGGGCGTCTCACCGGCCAGGCGGGCGTCTGTCTCGCGACGCTCGGTCCCGGCGCGACGAACCTCCTGACGGGGGTGGCCGACGCACACCTCGACAAGAGTCCGCTGGTGGCGATTACCGCACAGGGCGGACTGGAGCGGCTTCACAAGGAGAGCCACCAGGCGCTGGATATCGTCGACATGTTCGAACCGATCACGAAGTGGAATGCCCAGTTGAACGACCCGGACATCATCCACGAATCCGTCCGGAAAGCGTTCAAGCTTGCCGAGTACGAGAAACCCGGCGCGACGCACCTGGAACTCCCGGAAGACGTCGCGGATGCCGAAACGACTGTCGAGCCACTCCCGGTCCGCAAACGAGTCCGGTTCGTCTCGCCCGACCAGGCGTCGTTCGACCGGCTCACGGACGACCTCGCGGACGCCACCCGTCCCGTCGTCATCACGGGCAACGGCGCAGTCAGAACCCACGCCGCCGAATACCTCCGGGCGTTCGTCGACGCGACGAACATCCCCGTCGTCTCGACGTACATGGGCAAGGGTGCGGTCTCGGACGCCGCGGCCCACTCGCTGATGACGCTCGACTCGGGCACGGACGGCGAGGCACTCGACGCCATCCGGCAGGCCGACCTCGTCGTCTCGCTGGGGTTCGACATCGCCGAACACGACCCGGCCGACTGGCCCCTGGGGGACGCGACAGTCGCCCACGTCGACACCGAACCCGCCGAGGTCTACGAGGCCTACAACCCTGAGATCGAAATCGTCGCCAGTATCGGCCAGACGCTCCGTGAACTGACCGACTGGTGTCGCCGGGAGGGGGTCACGTTCGATTCCGGCTGGTACGAGCCACTCCGGGACGCCATCGTGGCCGACGTCGACCGGGAGCCCGAACCCGACGCGCCGTTTACCGTCCGCGGCGTCCTCCCGTTGCTCCGGGACGCGATGGACGACGACGACGTCCTCATCTCGGACGTTGGGAGCCACAAGATGGCCATCGCACAGAACTTCCCCACGTACGAACCGAACACCTGCCTCATCTCGAACGGCCTCGCGTCGATGGGTATCGCGGTGCCGGGCGGCGTTGCGGCGGACCTGGCCGTCGAGACGAACGTCGTGGCCGCGACCGGC
>PXQO01000106.1:0-4120 GCA_003021285.1 Halobacteriales archaeon QH_2_65_14
GTCCCAGACGACGGGGGCGAGCGCGTCGGCGTCCCGGACGAGCGGGGAGATGAAATCGGACGCCCGCATGGCGTTGATGCTGACGCCCGGCACGAGGCGGTTGAACGCCGGCAGGAGTAGCAGGTCAGCCCCCCGGTAGACCCCCTCACCCGCGAGCAGGCAGGGTCGTCGCTGCCCCTCTATCGTGACCGTCGGATGGTCGTGCCCGACGACGTACCGCCCGGCGTCGCTCTCGGGGTCGACGTGCCCGTGACAGACGACGGTCTCAGTCCCCTCGACGTGATATTCGGGAGTCGTCGGACCCGACCAGAGCGTATCGAGCATCGTGTCGTGGTTACCCGGTGTCACCACGATGCGCACGCCCGCGTCGCGGGCGGCCGCTCGCAGGCCGTCGACGGTTTCGTCGACGAGGCGCGGTACCGTGTCGAAAGAATGCAACAGGTCGCCGGCGACGACGACCTCTGTCGGGTCCCACAGGTCAAGCAGCGCCTCGAAGCGCTCGACCATGTCTGACCCGTCGCCGACCGGGAGTTCGACGTTCGAGGCTACGCCGCGTCCCACGTGCAGGTCCGCGAGTACCAGCACGTCGTCGAACAGGAGTGCCCGGTCCCGAAACGTGACGTCAGCCAGCGCCTCCATAGACGAGAGGTGGGTGGCCACGACAAAGTGGTTGACGGCATAGCGAAAAGCGCGACAATCGTCAGGCCACGAAGTAGAACGCACCCAGATGGACGAACAGGAAGCCGACGAGGAGCAACACCGGGATGCGACGCGAGACCACCCAGAGCGCCGAATAGTCGCCCGAGGGTGTCTCGGACAGGTGCGTCAGCACGGCGTCGTAGCCGACGGCGACGAGCGTCGCACCGATGGAGGCGACAAGCACGAGCGCAGCGACGACCTCGAACCCGTTGAGGGCGATGGCGATAGCGGCCGGAACGAGGAGGAACGTCTGGACGATTTCGCCGCCCGCAACGAACCGTTCGAGGTGTTCGAACTCCGGGTCGTGTCGCGCGTAAACGTCGCGGTACCGCTCGAACTCCGTCGGCGGGACCCCCTCGTCGTCGTCCCGGAGCGCGACGTAGCGCGGGACGAGGGGGCTGACAAGCGTGAGTTCGGCGGCGGGAATCCCGACGATCCGCCGACCGGCGAAGTAGTGACCGAGCTGGTGGACGAGCCCGACGGCCCAGACGGTCAGTACGACGCCACCGACCAGGAGGGCATCCACCATACCGGGAGATGGGGGGCCGACCGCTAAAACGTTGGTCCTTGTCTCCCCGGATGGCAACGCACCGGCCACAGCGAGGCGGAAACTCCTTTGGTTCGGGGGCCGATGGAGCAGGTATGATAGACGAGACAGCCGAGGAAATCGCCGGTATGCAGACCCACAGTTCCTCGGTCGTCGCGGTCAAGGCCGCACGTGCGCTCCGCGAGCTGACCGAGCGGGAGTTCCCCACTGTCGACGAGTACGTCCGGGCGCTCGAACGGAACAGCAACGCGCTCCGCCGTGCGAACCCCTCTCACGCCTCGCTGCACAGTACCCAGCGCGAAATCGTCGAATCCGTCGCCGACGCCGACGTCGACAGCGTCGAGGCCGGCAAGGAGCGGACGCTGGAGGCAATCGAGGCGGTCGTCAAACGGGTCGAACACGGCAAACGACGGGCGGCAAAGGAGGCGACGTCGATACTGGAAAGCGGGGAGACGCTGTTGACCCACGACTACTCGACGACCGTCCTGTCGGCGCTCACGCGTGCCGTCGAGGACGGCGCGGAGTTTTCGGTCTACGTGACCGAGTCGCGGCCGCGCTACCTCGGGCGGAAGATGGCGCGCCGACTCGCCGAGTTCGAGCCTATCGACACAACGCTCGTGGTCGACAGCGCGAGCGGGGACGTCCTCTCGGAGTGTGACCGCGTCGTCACCGGGATGACCTGTATCGTCGAGGGGACGCTGTACAACCGCATCGGGACCTATCCCACCGTCGCCACGGCGGCAGACCGGGACGTCCCCGTCGCCACCATCGGCTCGGGGGCGAAGATAATCGACGGCGGCTTCGCGTTCCAGAACGAGCACCGGCCGGCCAGCGAGGTGATGCGGGAACCCGCCGAGGGGTTCGCCATCGAGAACCCCGCCTACGACGCCACCCCGACGCGCCTCCTCGACAGCATCGTCACCGACGAGGGCGTCGTCACGCCGGACGACCTGCCCGGCGGGCGGGAGCGAGCCGACGGGACGGGGGAGTCGCGCGGTAAACAGTAGACGGGATTTTTATTCTGCGACCGTGTTCGTGGAAACGTGAGCACACTCGTCGTCTGTCTGTACCGGGGGACGCCCCTCGGTGTCGCCCCTCCAGTCGTCGGTGCGGACGCCGTCGAGGACCTCGTGACGACCATCGGCGTCGACGACCCCGAGGACAGCCGTGTAAACTGCCTCCTCGAAGGGTTGCGGGTGGCGCGGGACCTCGACGACGAGGCGATTGTCGCTGTGCTTTCGGGGACCGGGGACGCCATCACGGGCAACCGGGAGATCGCCCGACAGGTCGACCAGCTGGTCGCCGATTACGACCCGGACTCGGCCATCGTGGTGGTCGACAGCGCCGAGGACGAACGCCTGGTACCCATCGTCGAGAGTCGCATGCCCGTCGACGCCGTCGACCGGGTCGTGGTCCGGCAGGCCCGCGACATCGAGTCGACCTACTACCTGCTCAAGCAGTTCCTCGCCGACGAGGAACTCCGCAAGACCGTGCTCGTGCCCATCGGCCTCGCGTTGCTCGCGTTCCCGGCGTTGCTCGCCGTCTTCGACAGCATCACCGCTTCCGTCGGCTCGATTGCCACCGTCGTCGGCCTCTTCCTGCTCTACAAGGGCCTCAGCATCGACGTCCGCCTCGCGACCCTCTCGACGAGCGTCAGGGAGGCGCTTTACTCCGGCCAGGTGTCGCTTGTGACCTACGTCGTCGCCGGGGGGCTGGCGCTGGTCGGAACGTTCGTCGGCGTGATCGGGGCCTCGTCGGTCGACGCGGCAGGTGCCGGGGAGTTGCTCCTGGCGATGAACTTCCTCCACGACAGCATCCCGTGGCTGACGGGCGCGGCACTGATCGCGAGCGCCGGCCGACTCCTCGACGAGTTCATCCGCGACGACGAACTCGGCACCGCGTACGTCAACCTCCCGTTCGTCGCCGTCGCTGTCGGCCTCGCCATCCGTGGCTTCGCCGCCTACTTCCTCCAGCGCTCGGGGCTGACCAGTCCCGTGCGCGTCCCGGAAGCCAGCTACGGCCCCATCGAGGTCGACCAGTTCGTCGTCACGCCCGGCACCCACCTCGCTATCTTCATCCTCGCCAGCATCGTCGTCAGCCTCGTCGGTGTCCGCACCGCCGCCTACGTCAGCAGCGCCGACTACGGCGGCCTCAGGGAAGAACAGATCTGAGTAGGGCGGTTCCGGCTTTCGGCCCGACCGGCACGCTGTCCTGACTGATAGTGGTTGTTGTGACTCTTTTGGGCCCTGCCCGGAATTATCTTCGACCGTCGCCCTCGTTGCGGACTACTCACCCGATACTATATGCTTTCACACATTTTGAATGTGCAACCAGATACCCCTAAGTAATCCCGAATCATAATAAATGAATGATAGCGCCGTACTGTGCCGAGGAACTGTCAGGACGCACGTGACAGACTATGACCCACATTTCGCTCGACAACGTCAGCAAGTACTACGACGGCGGCGAGACGGTCGCGAACTACCGGTTGAACCTGGAGATCGAGGACGGCGAGTTCCTGGTCCTGCTCGGGCCGTCGGGATGCGGGAAGACGACGGCGCTCAGGCTCATCGCCGGGCTGGAGACGCCGTCGGAGGGTGACATCTACTTCGACGACGAGCGCGTCACGAACAGGTCGCCCAGCGACCGGAACGTGGCGATGGTGTTCCAGAACTACGCCCTGTACCCCCACATGACCGTCCGGGAGAACATCGCCTACCCGCTGAAGGTTCGCGGGATCGAACCCGACGAGCGCGACCGTCGCATCGCGGAAATCACGGAACTGCTCCACATCGAAGACCTCCTGGGGAAGCGGCCCGCGGAACTCAGCGGCGGGCAGCGACAGCGGACGGCCCTCGCCCGCGCAATCGTCCG
>PXQO01000106.1:4359-19519 GCA_003021285.1 Halobacteriales archaeon QH_2_65_14
CCCGGGAGGTGTCGCTGGGCGTCCGCCCCGAAGACCTCTCGGTCGCATCCGAGCCTCTGGACTCGGGGCACGCTGTCGAGGGAACCGTCGACACCATCGAGCCACTGGGGGAGTACACAGTCGTCAACGTCGAGGTGGACGGCCAGCTCGTCAAAGCGAAGGAGGCGAGCATCGACGTCGACCGGGGTGACAGGGTCTACCTGACGTTCGACGACAGGGCCGCCCACCTCTACGACGAAGAGGGCTCCCGTCTGGCGAGGTGACACGGGATGAGTTTCGAGGATTCCCCCGGCTCGACGGATTCGACCGGTGTCTTCGACGCGGACGTCGACTGGGCAAAGGTAAAGGCGATGGCCGTCTTTCTGATACCCGGACTCTCGCTTTTCGCCATCTTCTCGGTCGGCCCGATGGCGTACTCCGCCGTCGGGAGTTTCTTCAGCTGGGACGCCTTCGACATCGCCCAGTTCGTCGGCCTCGACAACTGGATAGAGACGCTGACGGACCCGCTGGTTCTCAACGTCGACAACCTGCTGTCGTTCACGTTCCCGATGGGAGCGCTCCCGCAGAACCTCCTGTGGATGGTCATCCACGTCCCGGTCAGCACCCTGCTCGGCCTCGGGCTGGCGTTGCTGTTCGCGGACCTGCGGGGCCGTCGAATCCTCCGGTCGCTGGTCTTCGTCGGGTTCACGACGCCGACGGTCGTCATCGGGCTGATACTGCTTTTCATCTACGACCCGGATGCAGGGCTGTTCAACGCCGCACTCGCGGCAGTCGGACTCGACGGGATGACCCGCAACTGGCTCCAGGAACCACAGCTCGCCATCTACGCGCTGATCGCCGGCGGCATCTGGGTCCAGACCGGCTTCAGCATGCTCCTGTACAGTTCGGCGCTGGCCGCCATCGACCCCTCGCTGCTGGAGTCGGCTCGGGTCGATGGGGCCGGCCCCTTCCGCCGGTTCAGGGACATCATCTGGCCGCTCATCAAGCCCGTGACCGCCGTCGTCGTCATCATGGGGATGATCTGGGTGTTGCGCATCTTCGCTATCGTCTACGCCGCCGGCGGCCCCTCGGGCGGTCCCAACCACGTGTTCTCGGTGCTGGGGCTGGAGGTGTACCGGGCGGCGTTCGAGGTCCCTGTCGAGTACGGGAAAGCCATGACCATCGCACTCATCGAACTGATACTGGCCGCTCCGATGGCCTGGTACATCGCCGACATGGAGTGATACAATGAGAGACGACGACACTGCCACGGACGGTGCGGGAAAAACGGCGGATCGAGAGTACATCCGGTCGCCCCCGGAGCGGGCACCGACGGTCGAGTACGACCTCTCGACGCGTGTCGGGAACGCCCTTCCGACGCCCGCCCGGGCGGCCAAGTACGCCGTCGCAATCGCGCTTGCCCTCCTGTGGATACTCCCCTTTATCGGCCTGCTGATGGCCTCGTTCCGGCCGCTGAGCGAGATACTCGCCGGCTGGTGGCACCTGGGGGAGATAACGGTCACGCTGGAGAACTATCAGAAGGCCCTGGAGTTCCAGACCACGCCGATGGATCGCGCGATGCTCAACACGTTCATCGTCACACTCCCGTCGGTGCTCGTGGTGACGTTGCTGGGCGCGATGGCCGCCTACCCGTTCGCACGGTTCGACTTCCCGCTGAAGAAGACGCTGTTTTTCCTGATAATCATGGTGATGGCGGCCCCGCCGGAACTGGTCGCGATGGGCAACTACAACACGCTCCGGAGCACCGGACTGTTCGACACCTACCTCGGCCTGATTCTCGTCCACATCGGCTGGGGAATGGGGTGGGTCGTCCTGTTCCTGCGCAACTACCTGCTCGGGATTCCGGAGGAACTCGAAGAGGCCGCCCGTATCGACGGCGCATCCCGCTACCAGATTTTCCGGACGATCATCCTCCCGCTGTCCGCGCCCGCCCTGGTGTCGGTCGCGGTTATCCAGTTCACGTGGGTCTGGAACGCCTTCTTTTTCCCGCTCGTGTTCCTGCGCTCGTCCGACCTCTACGTCGCTCCGCAGGTCCTTCCGCTGATGAAGGGACGACTCCAGATCGACTGGGGGCTCGTTGCCGCCGGGTCGGTGATGACGATGCTCGTCCCGGTCTTGCTGTTTGCCTTCCTCCAGCGCTACTACAAGCGCGGGATGGTCGCCGCCGTCGCGGACTGACCCGATACCCGGAGGGCGGACGGAACTCCCCGCTCGAAGGCCTCCGGAGTTGCCTCTCGCAGACGCCCGAATCGAATTACACCTATCGTTCGGAGACCTATACAGCCGTACGGTCGGCTACTAGAAACGCTCTTTTCGGGGGTTGGTGCAGTATCGAGGTGAGATGCAAGACGATTGTTACCCCAACCGCGAATCCACCGGGGACCCGGTCGAGTCGGGGGCGGGAAACCGGGTCGAACGGAGGTCCGGGGACCGGGTGGAGCGACTTCGACTCCGTCACCGGGTCACCACCCTTCCCGACGGGACGGTCAGGTGTACGGTGTATCCGGAAGGGATGCACGGTGTCGTGCCCCTGTCGGCCTGGCTGTCGGTCGACGACGACGCGACCGTTCGCCTCGACGAGATGCGGTAGCCCATGGCGACCCCCTCTCGAACTGGCGACACGACCTCTCGCAGTTGCCCGGGTGAACGCGGAACGGGACCCGTTCAGTCCGTTGTCGTACTGACCGATACGTACACCTCATAGCAACCGATTTAACCGGCCTCGGAGACGTTTCAGGTGATGACGGGGAAACGGCAACGCCGCAGGTACACACTCTCCGGGGAGCGGGCCCGGAGAACCGAATCGCTCAGCGTCGAGGACATCGACGAGTTCATCGAGCAAAACGAGGAGCGAAATCCCGAGGTCGTCAGCGTCACGGTCGAACTCGACGACAGCGCCGTCGGCGTCGGAACGACGAACTGATAGTGGTTGTTGTGAGTATGTACCGCCGTGAAGTCACTTTTCGCCCGTTTCAGCCGTCGAAACAGGGATAATTTCGCGCCGGGCCGAAAAGAGTCACAACAACCACTATGAGAGGGACCCGTTTTCAGCGGTCAGGTGGCGTGGAGGATGGTCGTACTGGCGGTAAACAGGCCGAAACCGGTCAGCCGTCGACGCCTGGTGGCGCATTCTGCTCGCTGTCCTCGTCGGCTTCGAGCGAGCCGGTATCGTAACCCGCCCAGTCGAACCGCCGCTGGAAGTAGATCGCGACGTGAACGAGCGCGAGCAAGACCGGCACCTCGATGAGCGGGCCGACGACCGTCGTGAAGGCGACGCCGGAGCCGACGCCGAAGACGGCGACTGCGACCGCGATTGCGAGTTCGAAGTTGTTCGACGCGGCGGTAAAGCCGATTGCGGTCGTCGTCGAGTAGTCGGCCCCGATGCTTCGACCCATCCCGAAACTGACGAGGAACATCACCGCGAAATAAATCGTCAGCGGGACGGCGATCAACACGACGTCACCCGGTTGGGCGACGATGGCGTCCCCCTGCGTTGCGAACATCACGACGACCGTAAAGAGGAGCGCGAGCAGGGTCAGCGGGCCGATGGTCGGGACGAACTGTTCGTCGTACCACTCCTTGCCCCTGGCGGTGGTGCCCAGATAGCGCGTGAGAACCCCCGCACCGAAGGGGACACCGAGGAAGACCGCGATAGCCTCGAACACCTGCCGGACCGTGACGTCGAAGCCCGTCGCGATGCCGATGTCGAGCCCCAGGACGGGCGGGAGAAACAGCGCGAAAAACCAGACGTACGCCCCGTAGGTGAGAATCTGGAAGACGCTGTTGAACGCGACCAGCCCCGCCGCGTACTCGTTCGAGCCCTCGGCGAGTTCGTTCCAGACGAGCACCATCGCGATACACCGCGCCATGCCGATGAACACGAGCCCGAGGAAGAACTCCGGACGGGCCGGGAGTCCGGGGGTGATGCCGCTGAAAAAAACCACCGCCAGGGCGAACATCAGCGTCGGCCCGACGAGCCAGTTCTGGACCAGCGACAGACCGAGGACCCGCCACTCCCTGAACACCGTCGGCAACTGTCCGTAGTTGACCTTCGCCAGCGGCGGATACATCATCAGGACGAGGCCGATCTCGACGAGATAGTACTTCTGAATCGGCTCAGTTACCGACGGAGCGACGGAGCCCAGACCGACGCCGACCGCCATCGCGCCGAATATCCAGACGGTCAGGTACTTGTCGAGAAATCCCATCGACCGCGGGTCACCGCAGTCCGGACACCCACAATCCGGCCCGTGCTGGTGTGTCACCTCGCTCATCCGTCGGTCTCCCTGGGGTTCTCCCCCGTAGTCAGTTCGTCGAACAGCGACCCGACGCGCTCGCGAACCATCTCGCGTATCTCGCGGACACGCTCGGGGGACTCGCCGTCGGGGTCCGGCAACGCCCAGTCGTGGACCGGGTCGGTATCGAGCGAGAGCGTCGAACAGCCCATCGTCGCCACGACGTCACATGTTTCGAGTTCGGCCGTCGACACCTCGCGGGGCTCCCGGTCCGAGAGGTCGACGTCGAGTTCCCGCATGGTGTCGACGACTTCCGGGTGTACCTCGTCGGCGGGGTGGGTGCCGCCCGTGACGATTTCGACGTCGTCGAGGCCGCGCTTCTCGACCTCGCGCTCGGCGAACGCCGTGGCCATCTGCGACCGGCCCGCGTTCTGGACGCAGACGAACGCGACTTTCATTTCTCTTTTTCCTCTCTGTCGCTTCCCATCCGGTCTGCCTCGCCGTCGGGTCGCGTTTCGTCGAGCGTGGCCAGGAGTGCGGCGGCGCGGTCGGTCGCCCCGTAGTAGCGCCACTTGCCGCGTTTTTCGCGGGTGACGAGTCCGACCGCAGCGAGATCAGAGAGCGCGTGGCTCACCGCACTCTCGCTCACGTCGGCGAGCGCTTCGAGTTCGCACACGCACAGTTCGCGCTCCGCCGCGTCGAGCCAGCGGACGAGTCCCAACCGCGTCTCGTTTCCCAGCGTCCCCAGCAGGTCGCTGTCGCGCTCGACTGTTGCCGTCGTCTCGTCGAGCGCCCGGAGCGTCTCCAATCGCTCCTGGACGTCTCCCTCACAGCACTCCCCGAGTTCGTCCGCCAGTAGCCGCCGTACCCGGTCGCGGGTCTTGCTCATGTTTGCAGTACGATTGAACATCTGTTCATATGTCTCTTGCGATTACGCGCGGTCGCTCCGGCCATCTACCCGTCTCGGGCGCTCTCTGATGGATCGGGAGCCGTACGTACGTCAATATAGAGGTATCCGACTCTATATTTATCACCCGAGTGCTATCGCCGGATAACCAGAACAGTATATACTTCTCTTCGGAGATATATATCTATTAGCAGACTACTTATAGGTAGTGCGAATACGTCGGGGTGATGACGGACAAAAGGTCCGCTCTGTTCGGTTCCGGGGTATCGAGACGGAAGTTCCTCGTCGGTGCGGGAAGCACGGGTGCCATCGCACTCGCGGGGTGTACGCAGTCGGATGGGAGCGACGACGATGATGGCGGGAGTGACGACAGCAATAGCGGCGACAGCAACAGTGGCGACAGCGATGACAGCAACAGCGGTGACAGTAACAGCGGTGACAGTAACAGCGGCGACAGCAACAGCGGCGACAGCAACAGCGGCGACAGTAGCGACATGGACGACCTCTCGGGCGAAATCCGAATTTCCGGAAGCAGTACAGTGTACCCGGTACAGGTCGCAGCAAGCGAAGAGTTCCGCAAGGATGTCACCGACGACGTCGAGTTCTCGATCTCCCGGGACGGCTCGACCGGCGGGTTCGAGAAGTTCTTCCTCAAGGGCGACTCCGACATCAACGGCTCGTCGCGACCCATCCTCGACGAGGAAGTCGAGCGGGCACGCGAGACGGGGTTCGAGCCCATCGAGTTCCAGGTGGCCGGCGACGCCTTGACGGCCGTCGTGAACAACGACAACGACTGGGCCGACTGCATAACGATGGACGAACTCCAGCAGATCTGGCACCCCGACATGGAGAACGAACTGTGGTCGGACATCCGGGACGAGTGGCCCGACGAGCCGTTCGACCTCTACGGGGCCGCCACCACCTCCGGGACCTTCGACTACTGGACCAACGAGGTCGTCGGCGAGCGGCGCGTCATCCGCGAGGACTTCGAGGGGACCGAGGAGGACGACCTCATCGCAACGGGCGTCGAGGGCAACCCGTACGCACACGGCTACCTCCCCTTCGCCTTCTACACCAACAATCCTGACTCGGTCAAAGCTCTCGAGGTCGACGCCGGCCAGGGCTGTACGGCACCGAGCCTCACGGCCGCCTCGGACGGCTCCTATCCGCTGGCCCGCCCGATCTTCATCTACGTCAACAGCAACCGTCTCGAGGAGAAAGAGCACCTCCAGGAGTTCCTCCGCTACTACATCGAGATGACCGGGAGCGAACAGATCATCGCCGAGGACATCGGGTACGTCCCGATGAGCGACCAGGGGGTCCAGGACAACCTCGACAAGCTGGAAGAGAACATCTGAGAGTCGACTGCAAATGAGTACTCCGGACAATAGCTCAGACATTACCAGCCGGAACACCGGAGAGGTCCGTCTGGACAACGCGATCCGCTACGTGTTCGCGGCCTGTGGCGTGCTTACGGTCCTCGTCACGGCCGGCATCATCTACGTGCTGATCGACGGCGCGCAGGTGTTTTTCGCCTCGGACGTGGTCGACGGTGATTGCGCTCCCGATCGGGCTCGGGGCCGCCATCTATCTCTCCGAGTACGCGAATCCGCGGACGCGAGCGATCTTCAAGCCGATACTGGAGATCCTCGCCGGCGTCCCGACGATCGTCTATGGCTTTTTCGCGCTCTTTTTCATCACGCCCTTCCTGGACAACTTCTTCGACATTCGGACGTTCAACGCGCTCTCGGCGGGGATCGTCGTCGGCATCATGATCATTCCGATGGTCTCCTCGATCAGCGAGGACGCCATCTCGGCGGTTCCCGACTCACTGCGCCAGGCTGCCTACGGGCTCGGGTCCACCAAGTTCGAGACTACGACGCGGGTCGTCGTCCCGTCGGCGCTCTCGGGGGTCTTCTCGTCGTACGTCCTCGCGATCTCGCGGGCCATCGGCGAGACGATGGCCGTGACGGTCGCGGCGGGGCAGAGCCCGAAGATGCCCTTCTACCCCAACGTCGAGCAGAACCTCTTCCAGTCGATCGAGACGATCACCGCGGCGATGATCAACGTCGCAAGCGCGGACATCGGTGGCAACACCCCCGCGTACGACGCGATGTTCGCGCTCGGACTCGCCCTGTTTGCGATGACGTTCACGATGAATCTCGCCGCCGAATACATCGCGAGTAGATACAGAGAGGAATACTGAGATGGCAACAGTCGACGACCTCACGTTCACGAGGGGATTCAGTGCGGTGAAAGGGAGCGCCTTCCGGCTGGCTTGCTTCGGAGCAACGGCGTTCGGGTTGCTCGCTTTGGCCGCACTCCTGCTCATCGTTACTTGGGGTGCCCTCGGTCTCGGGGCTGCACACCCGGTCTGGATCCTCGTGGTTCTCACCGCGGTGGGGGTCTCGACCGGCGGTGTACTGGCCTACGCAGGGCAGGACGAGACGTTCAAGCTGGCTGCGATATCCTCAACGGCCGCAATTATCGGCGGAGCGGTCCTCGGCGTCTTCGCTGTCATCTTCCTGTTGATAGCCACGCCGAACGTTTGGGCTGCGTACGCGGGAGCGTCGATCCTCCCGGCAGTCGTGGTCTTCCTCGCCCTCCCGAGAAGTCGCTACCGTATTTCCGCTACGGCCGCCGTGGTCGTCGCTGGCGGTATCGGCGCAACGTTCGCTCTCGGGACACTCACGAGTATTGCAGCGACCGCCAAACCCTGGCTGTTGTACGTCGCGACGATCGTCGTGCCGCTCGCGGTACTCGTCTGGCGGGGCGTCGAGCGGACAGTCGGGAGACGACAGGCTACCCTGGTGGCCGGCGGACTCCTCGTCGCGGGCGTTCTCGGTGCCACCCGGACCCGTTGACTCCCGGTCTGGTCCTGGTGTTCGTGCTCTGCTTGCTGTTCCCGCTCGGCGTCCTCGCCTGGCGACGGTTCCAGAGCGGCGAGTCCAATCTCGGGCTCGCTGCTCCGTTCCTGATTATCGGCGGGACCGCAATCGGAGTCCTGGTCGCGAACGCGACCGGGTTCGCGGGACCGGAGCCGTGGCTCGACTGGCAGTTCGTCACGAGCGCCCACTCGCGACACCCCGAGGAAGCGGGACTGTATCCGGCCATCATCGGATCGTTTTTCATCATGATGGTGATGGCCGTGTTCGCCTTCCCTGTGAGCATCGGTGCGGCCATCTACTTAGAAGAGTACGCTCCGAGCACAGGCTGGAGGGGGCGTGTCGTCCAACTCATCCAGGTCAACATCGCCAACCTCGCGGGAGTGCCGTCCGTGGTCTACGGACTCCTCGGGCTCGCCATCATCGCCCGGGCGTTACGACTCGGAACGGGCGCTGTGACGACGGCGGCGTTCACGCTCGGCCTGTTGATCATGCCGATCACGATTATCTCGGCACAGGAGGCGATTCGGGCGGTGCCCGACGAACACCGGCAGGCGAGCTACGCGATGGGTGCCAGCGACTGGCACACGCTCCGGCGCGTGGTCCTGCCGGAGGCGTTGCCCGGTATTCTCACGGGGACGATCCTCTCGCTGGGACGCGCAATCGGCGAAACCGCCCCGCTCATCATGATCGGGGCCGCGACGACGGTCTACTCCCCGCCGACCACGCTGAACGACAGCGTCAGCGCGATGCCGATGCAGATATTCGCGTGGGCCGGCGAGTTCATCGCGGACTTCCGGACCGGTGTTCTGTCCGCCGGCGTTCTGACGCTACTCCTGGCGATGCTGTCGATGAACGCGGTCGCGATCCTCATCCGGAACAGATACGAACAGGAGCAAACCTGATCATCCATGTCAAACACAGATAACTCACTCATCGAATTCGGCGTGACCGGATCGGAAACGGAGCAAACACCGGAGACGGGCACATTGACGGAGGACACTCAGTCGATCATATCGACACGGGGCCTCGACGTGTGGTACGGCGACGATCACGCCTTGCAGGACGTCGATATGGACATCCCGAAGAACCGTGTTACCGCGATTATCGGGCCGTCGGGCTGTGGCAAGTCAACGTTTCTCCGGTGTCTCAACCGGATGAACGACATGGTCGAGACGGCCCGAATCGAGGGTGAAGTCCGGTTCAACGGAACGAACGTCTACGACGACGATGTCGACGCAATCGCCTTGCGTCGTCAGATCGGGATGGTGTTTCAACACCCGAACCCGTTCCCGAAGAGCATCTACGACAACGTTGCCTATGGGCTCCGAGTCCAGGACAAGCCCGTCAACGACGAAATCATCGAAACAGCGCTTCGACGTGCTGCGCTATGGGATGAAGTCGAGGGACAACTGGACAAATCGGCGCGAGACCTCTCGGGTGGGCAGCAGCAACGGCTCTGTATCGCCCGTGCAATCGCGGTCGATCCGGACGTTGTGCTTATGGACGAACCGGCCTCGGCACTCGATCCCGTCGCCACCTCGAAGATCGAGGACCTTATCGAGGAACTCGCCGAGGAGTACACGGTCGTCATCGTCACGCACAACATGCAGCAGGCGGCCCGCATCTCCGACAAGACGGCCGTGTTCCTGACCGGCGGCAAACTCGCCGAGTTCGACGACACACAGAAAATCTTCGAGAATCCCGAGAGCCAGCGCGTCGAGGACTACATCACGGGGAAGTTCGGATAACATGGCACGAGAAGGCTACCAGGACCGACTGACGGAACTGCGCGGCGACGTCGTCACGATGGCCAGCATCGTGCTCGACCAGTACGAGGCGGCAGTCGAGGTACTCGACTCGGGCGACCCGGCCGAGGCCCAGCGCGTCATCGGGGACGACCAGGTCCTGAACGACTGGTATCTCGACATCGAGTCGGACTGCGTCGAACTGATCGCACTCCAGCAACCCGTGGCGACCGACCTCCGGTTTATCGCCTCGTCGTTCAAGATCGTGACCGACCTCGAACGCGTGGGCGACCTCGCGACGAATCTCGCCCGGTACGGACGGGACGCCGGGGCCGAACCCCTCTCGCCGGTCGAGGTCGGACCGATTGCGACAGAGGCCGGCGCGATGGTCGAGGATGCGATGGACGCCTACGCGACCGAGGACCCCGACGCCGCCCGCGAGGTCGCCGCCCGGGACGATGACCTCGACGACCAGTGTCGGGCAGCCAGCGAGGCGGTCGTCCGGGAACTGCTGACGACGACCGACCCGGGCATGGGCATGGACATGGACCCCGGCGACGTCGAATCGACGCTTGCGGGCGTCTCGCACGCGCTCCTGACGATCCGCGACCTCGAACGCGTCGGGGACCACGCCGTGAACATCTGCGCTCGCACCCTCTACATGGTCGAAAACGACGACGCACTCATCTACTGATGACCCACGATGACACCCACGAACGACAACCCCACGGACGACCAGAACGATGACACCACACGAGAGCACCCGGACAGGAAACGCGAGTGAGTATCGATGAAGGAGGGCAACGAACCGGCCGAACGGAAAGTGCAGTTGACCGGCGGGTCGACGTACACGGTTTCGTTACCCAAGGAGTGGGCCGGAAAGCAGGACATCGAACCCGGCTGTCACGTCAACCTCTACTCGCAGGGCGACCAGCTCGTGATGACCCGGAGCAGGCGCAGTCCGGAGGACCGGCAACACGTGACGACCATCGACGCCACCGACCGGGACCCGGCGGCGCTGTCGCTCGCTGTCGCGTCGGCGTACGTCGCCGGCTGTGACGAAATCCACGTCGAGAACGTCGACGGGCACGAGCAACGGCGGGCGGTCACCCGGGCGATTCGCGGGTTCGTCGGGCTGGAGGTGATGACCGAGGACGAGCGGAGCCTCGTCGCACGGACGATGCTCGACGTCGACGACCTCTCGCCCGAGCAGACGCTCGCCCAGCTGGAGCGGACGACGCTGGAAATGCACGAGTACGCCGTCGATGCCGTCGTCGAGGCGGACGGCGAGGCCGGTGACCAGCTCGCCAGACAGGACGACGACGTCGACAGGCTGTTCGCGCTGGTCTCGCGGGGGTTCCAGCAGTCACTCGTCGACCCGGCCGTGACGATGGGCGGGGGCCACCTCACGCCGTTCGAGTACTACATGGCGGCTCGCCAGCTGGAACGCGTCGCGGATCACGCCGAGAAGATCGGCGGCGTCGCCGGTCGGCTCGACGGCGAACCGCCCGAGGACCTGGCGGCCGACATCGCGGCGTTCGGCTCCGAGGCGCGGGACATCGTCCGGCGGTCGCTCGCTGGACTGCTGTCCGACTCGGATGGGGACCAGTCGCAACTGGGTGCCGTCATCGCCGACTCGGAGACACTGCTGGCCGACCTCTCTGCGCTGGACGAAACGCTGTACGAACGCGGGCTCGACGACGGGTACCTGCTGGGTCTCGTCGTCGACAGCATCGTTCGGACTGCCCAGTACGGCGTCAACATCGCGGAGGCGGGACTGCAGGCGCGCCACCGCCACGGGTAATCGCGTCGCCCCGAATCTTTCTTGAGGCTCCCCGAACGAGTATCGTCCATGACAGAGACGTTCGACGCCGGCACGGTCACGCTGGAGCGCGTCCGCGAGTACGTCTGGGAGATTCCCCGGGAAGGGGACATGCGCGTTCCTGCCCGCGTGCTCGCGAGCAAATCACTGCTGGAGGAAATCAAACAGGACAAGACGCTCCAGCAGCTCAAGAACACCACGCACCTGCCCGGCATCCAGAAGTACGCCGTCGCCCTCCCCGACTCACACCAGGGGTACGGCTTCCCCGTCGGCGGCGTCGCCGGCATCGACGCCGAAAACGGCTGTATTAGCCCCGGAGCGGTCGGCTACGACATCAACTGTCTCCCGGCAGAGACCGACGTCAGTCTCTCCTTCGGGCGGCGAATCCCGCTTGGCGACCTGCGAGACCGGTTCGAACGCGAGAGCGCGATGGTCGCGGGTGACGAACTGACCGATTCGTCTATTCGACTGTTCACGGAATCCGGGCGGAAACCCGTCTACGAGGTCGAAACGGCGACGGGCGAGTCCATCGAGGCAACGGCCGATCACCCGTTTCTCACTCCCGAGGGAATGGTCGAGTTGGACGACCTCGAACCGGGGGACACGGTCTACGTCCAGCCGTTCCGGGGGCTGGAACACGAGGAGCCAGCGGACGTGACGCTGCTCACCGAGGAGGATTTCGCCGACCAGAACCACCAGATTCGCCGTGTGCTGAGAGAGCGCGATGTCCTTCCGCTGTCGACTGCCGACGAGACGTTCAATCACTTGCTCAAACTGCTCGGATTCTTCACTGGTGACGGTTCGTTCGGTGGTGACGGACAGACCTGGTTCTATGGCGACCCGGAGGACCTCGAAGGAATACGCGAGGACATCCGGAAAATCGGGTTCAAACCGTCCAGGATTTACTCCCGGGACCGGAACCACGAGACCGACGGCAAGACGTTCGAGACCACCGAGTACAGTTTCAAGACGACGTCGAAGGCGTTCCGGTTGCTCCTCGGGAAACTCGGAGCCCCCGTGGGAGCAAAAATCTCCGCCGGGTTCGAGACTCCGGAGTGCTTCGAACACCTCACGAACTGGCAGAAAGCGCTGTACTACTCGGCGTACTTCGGTGCCGAGATGAACGCCCCCGCGGCACAACACGACAAGAACCTCTACTGTCCGAAGGTTTCGCACAGTAGGTCTGTCGAGACCGTCGACGCTGGTCGACGGTTCCTCGAAGACCTCCAGAAGTTCTTCGCGGATGTCGGCATCGAGACGACCACCATTGAACAGTTCGGGACGGATACGAAAAGCGACACTGACGTCGTCAGACTCCGCCTGGGGGTCAAAAGCGACACGGAAAGCCTGCTCAGGTTCTTCTCGACTGTCGGCTACCGGTACAACCGGGAGAAACAACGCAAGGCAGTCAAGGCCATCCAGTATCTCAAGACGAAAGAGCGCGAGATAGAGCGACGCGAGCAGATAGCGTCGGAAGCACGGACGCTCGCTGACGGCGGGGTGCAGGCCCAGGACGTCAAAGACGAGTTCGACATCAACGAGCGGTTCGGTGAGCGGAGTCGCTGGAGTGGCCGTTCGGATCACCCACGGCCGGGCGAAAAGTTCTGTGCCGACTGTGACGTGGCAGAGAACATGACCGTCGGGACGGAACTCGTGGCAATCGAAGAAGCCGGCGAGAAGCCGGTCTACGACATCGGGGTCGAACACAGCGCTCACAACTTCATCGCCGAGGAGTTCGTCGTCTCCAACTGCGGCGTGAGGATGATGAAGACAAATCTGAAATACTACGAGCTGAGCGGCCGCGAGGAGGAGCTGGTCAACGCCCTCTTTGCGAACGTTCCGTCAGGGCTGGGCGGGGGCGGCATCGTCGAGAGTGCGCCGGTCGAAGAGATACTGGAGCGGGGCGTCGAGTGGGCCGTCGAGGAGGGTCACGGCGTCGAGTCGGACCTGGCACACTGCGAGGACGAGGGGTTCCGGCCCGAGGCCGACGCCACGAAGGTCTCAAAGAAGGCCAAGGACCGCGGCCGGAACCAGGCGGGAAGTCTCGGCAGTGGGAACCACTTCCTCGAAGTCCAGCGCGTCACCGACGTCTATCGGGAGGACGTCGCCGACGAGTTCGGGCTCGAAGAGGAGCAGATTGTCGTGCTCATCCACTGTGGTTCGCGGGGGCTGGGTCACCAGGTGTGTACCGACTACCTGCGCGACATCGAGGAGACCCACCAGGGGCTGTTGAACCAGTTGCCGGACAAGGAGCTTGCGGCCGCGCCCGCCGGGTCACAGCTCGCCGAGGACTACTACGCGGCGATGTGTGCGGCAATCAACTTCGCGTGGGTCAACCGTCAGCTCATCATGCACCGCACCCGGCGGGTGTTCGAGAAGGTGTTCGACCGGTCGTGGCAGGACATGGAGATGAAACTCCTCTATGACGTGGCACACAACATCGCCAAAAAGGAGGTCCACGAGGTCAGGGTCGGCCCGGAGGGACGACCGGCAGGAGACGGCGAAGCCGTCGACGGGGAGGAGATGGAGGTGTACGTCCACCGGAAGGGGGCGACGCGGGCGTTCCCGGCCGGCCGTCCGGAGGTGCCGCCGGCCTACCGGGACGTCGGCCAGCCCATCATCATTCCCGGAAGCATGGGAGCAGGTAGTTACGTCCTGCGCGGCGGGGAGCAATCGATGAGCGAGACGTTCGGGTCGACCGCACACGGTGCCGGCAGGCTGATGTCCCGGACCCAGGCGAAAAACGAGTACTGGGGCGAGGACGTGATGGACGACCTGCGCGAGCAGAACCACATCTACGTCAAGGCCCAGAGCGGGGCGACCGTCGCCGAGGAGGCCCCCGGCGTCTACAAGGACGTCGACGAGGTGGTCCGGGTGTCGGACGCACTGGGCGTCGGCGACCGCGTCGCTCGCACGTATCCCGTCTGTAACATCAAGGGGTAACGCCGATACCGTCCGGGTCTCTCTCCGCCTCCTCGGCCCGGGTGACATCGTTTTCGGGGCCGACGATGTGATGTGATTCGGCTGGCGGCGGGCCCCGCTCACAGCACCGAGAAGAATGCGTAGGGAACGAGAAAGATGAGAAGCGTCATGACCGCGAGAATCAGCAGGTACCCGGTGACCGTTCCGACCGCGGTGACGAACGACGGATGGTCGAACTGTCCTGGAAGCGCCATACCCTGGCTTTTGCGGGACGGAACTTAAGCTTTCTCAGGCGAACGTTCTGGAGACTTCGTCGTTCTCGTCTTCCTGCTTGATCTTCTCGTATGCGTTCCGGAAGTCGGCCATCTTCACCTGGGTCCGGTCGTCACGGATGGCGAACATGCCGGCTTCGGTGCAGATGGCCTTGATGTCGGCCCCGGAGGCGTTCTGAGCCATCTTCGCGGGGCTCTCGAAGTCGACGTCGTCGGCGACGTTCATCGAGCGGCTGTGAATCCGGAAAATCTGTTCGCGGCCCGTCTCGTCGGGTTTTGGCACTTCGATGAGGCGGTCGAAGCGGCCGGGCCGGAGGATGGCGCGGTCGAGCATGTCGAAGCGGTTGGTGGCGGCGATGATGCGGATGT
>PXQO01000107.1 GCA_003021285.1 Halobacteriales archaeon QH_2_65_14
CCCATGACAGCACCCGTGCCGCCGCGGCCCGAGGCGCGGTCGTCCTCGTTGACGATGCAGGCGTATCGAACCTCGTTCTCGCCGGCGGGGCCGGTCGTCATCACCGAGAGGTTCTTGCCGAACTCGCCGTCACACTCGTCTTCGAGTTCCTCCACCGTGTCGTGGACCCCCCAGCCCCAGATGTGAGAGGCGTCCCTGAGTTCGACCTCGCCGTCCTCGACGTAGGCGTAGACCGGGTCCTCGGCCTCGCCCTCGAAGAGCAACCCGTCGAAGCCCGCCCACTTGAGTCGCGCGCCGCTCCAGCCGCCGTGGTGGGAGTCCGTGACGGTGTTCGTCAGCGGTGATTTCGTACAGATAGCGATACGCCCGCTCATCGTCACCTGCGTTCCCGTGAGCGGCCCATTCATGAACGCCAGCAGGTTGTCCGGACCCAGCGGGTCGACGTCCGGCCCCTGGTCGAACACGTACTTGACTCCCAGCCCGCGTGCACCGATGTACTTCCTCGCGTCCTCCTCGTCTATCCCCTCGTAGGACACTTCTTCGGAGCTGAGGTCTACTCGCCCGATGTGATCGTGAAAACCACCGAGGTCTGTCATTGTATAACATGTAGAACTGTTGCGTTTCGAGGACTTATATCCACCGGCGAATTTTCGCTTTATCCCTTTCCCAGTGAACAGGTTTGTATAACGAATATCTCTGCAAATTACCCGTACTCATTACGTGTTTTTAAATACTCTCACGAACGTCCGTATGACAGGGGCGGGTGGACTCTCCTCAGGTACCACGGGATGCTGACCGATTTCCACGGTCTGTGGCCAACGGAGAGAGCCGGACAACTGGCTGTGCGCGTCAGGCCCGTTCTTCGGCGGATTCGGGGCCAGATTCGAGGTCGGACTCCCACTGTTGGTAGCCGCCGCGCATACTTGCGACAGTCGTGTCCTCGTCAACGCCCTCGAAACTCCGGATGAGCCGTGCTGCCTGCACGGAGGACTGCCCGACCGGGCAGACGACCACCACTTCGTCCTTCCACTCGTAGTCGTCGACGCGACGCGGGAGTTCCGACAATGGGATGTTCGTCGCCCCGGGGATGTGCCCCTGCTCGAACGCTCCCGGGGGGCGGATGTCGACGACCTGTACCCCATCCTCGTCGAGTTTTGCCTCGACCTCTCCCGGCGGGACTTCCTCGACCATGCTCAGACCACCTCACCCTGCCCGACTGTCGGCCTGAGCCCTCCGAAAACGGCCCCACGACAGTTTGTCATTGTCATGGGGAACAGTAGCGGCGATACAGAGAAAAGTCCAGCGGTAACCGGGTCGTTGGTCGGGGCGTGTATAGCTGAGTACGTCCCGCGGGCGGCCGTAGATCGACGGTCACTCTCCCGCGCTGTCAGGCAAGCGTTCGAACCCCTCCATGTCGTCGAGCATATCTTCGGGTGGGAGCATCGCTTTCAGTTTCCCGAGTCCCGCCTTTTCCGTTCGGTCCGGTGGTGCGCGAATATGCACCTGCTGGGTTCCGACGGGGACGAAATCGAGCCCGAGTTTCGCCGCAGTCGCCCGGAGTCCGATGGCGACGTCCGCTTTGCCCGTCAGGACCCGTCGTGCTGGACTCTCCCTGCCGCGTGCGGCCAGCCCGAACCCGTCGATAGCGTCGACCAGTTCGTCCCTGGTGACGCCACGGTTCTCGGCGAGCGATTCGAGTTCCGCCTCGAACGAGCCACGGAGCCCCGACTGGCGGTCGTGATTGACGAACTGCACGTCGCGGTCGACGAGTGAAGCGACCCCGGACACGTCGCCGGGGTTCCCGGCCGGAACCACGACCCCCCACTCGCGCGTCCACCCGCCGAGGTCGACCGATTCGACCGCTCTCCGGGTCGGCCCGGCTGTGACGGCGACGTCCGGAACGCCCTCGCGGAGGCGACGAAGTCCCTCCCTGCTCCCGAGCGGGAGATAGCGTGGGCGGTCGAGCCGGTCCAGGAGCCGGGAAAACAGCGGGTCGTCTTCCCCCATCCCGAGCACCGATGGCGGGCGGATGTCGGGCGAGAAGAGCGTCACATCGACCGGTTCCCCGGCGTCGAGTTGCTCGGTGTCGGGCGACATTTCGACGATGCCGTCGGCGTCGACCAGGCTGGTCGTCGCGCCAGTCATCCGGAGCGCTGCAGGACAGCCCGAACGTCGCACGCGGATACTGGAGGGTCGGATGGTCGTCGACTGGAAGATAGTCAGGGCCGAGACCGGATAGCCGGGGAGGCCGACGTAGGCGGCACCGCCGAGTTCGCCGATGAGCATCGGCTTCCCCGGCTTGACCGCGACGCCGTGACACAGGAGTTCTCCCTGCTTTTCGATTATCCGGTAGATGACGTCGACCGCTCCCGCGCTGGTCGACCCCGACGAGAGGACCAGGTCACACTCCTGGGAAGCCTCCTTCAGCTCCCGCTCCAGTTCGTCGAAGTCGTCGCCAACGTGGGGATAGACGACCGGTTCCCCCCCGGCCTCCTCGACGCTCGTGGCGATGGCGTAGCTGTTCACGTCGTAAATCTGGCCGGTTTCGCTGTCCAGCGAGCCACCCGGTCTGACGAGTTCGTCACCCGTCGAGACGATGCCAACCCGCGGGGCCTGACGGACGGGAACCTCCTCGACGCCGAGCGCGGAGAGCAACGCGACCTCCCGTGGCGTGATGTGCGTGCCTGGGCCGAGTGCCCGTTCGCCGGCCGAGACGTCCGCACCGGCCACCATGATACCGTCCCCCGGTGCGACCGCGGTCCTGACGAGCACTGCCCCCTCGTCGCTGGCGGTCCGTTCGACCTTGACGACAGCGTTTGCGTCCGGTGGCAGGACCGCGCCGGTCGATACCTCGACTGCAGTACCCGCTTCGACCGAAACGCCCGGTTTTTCGCCGGCGTGGACGGTCCCAGCGACCTCCAGCCGTGCGGGCTCGGCTTCCCCCGCACCGAACGTGTCCGCGGCCCGGAGGGCATACCCGTCGACGGTCGCCCGGTCGAATCCCGGGACGTCGATTCCGGCGTCGACCCGTTCGGCCAGGACCCGCCCTCGCGCGCCGGTCAGCGCAACCGTCTCCGTACCGCCGCCGAGATGTAGCCCGCGGACGAGCGATTGGGCCTTCTCGGGGTCGGCCAGGTCGCGAAACTCCTTTCTCATGGCGACCACTCCCAGCGGCGGACGCCCACGGGCTCACCGGCGTCGAACCCCTCGCTCTCCTCGGGAACGACGACCCACCCGTCCGAGAGCGCAACGCTCGAAAGGACGCCGGCACCGCTCGCCCGGACCGCCGTCGCGACCCGCTCGCAATCCTTCTTTTCGACCGTGACTCTGGCGAACGACCGCAGGCCCGGTTCGCTGTATATCTTCTCGCCGAGGCGTGCAGTGACCGTCGGGAACGGCTCCACCGAGGTGCCGGCGGTCCACTTGATGGCCGGCCGGAGAAACTGCACCGCGTTGATGAGACACGACACGGGATATCCGGGGAGCATGAGCACCGGCGTCCCGTCGACGACGCCGAGCGCGACCGGATGGCCCGGTTTGACCCCAACCCCGTGGACGAACACCTCGCCCAGTTCCGAGACGACGTCGGGGAGCAGGTCGCGCGCACCGACGGACGAACCACCCGAGGTGACGACGAGGTCCGCCCAGAGAGAGTCCCGGATTGCGTCCCCCAGTCGCTCCTCGTTGTCGGTGACGACGTCGTGGTAGGTCGGCTCCCCGCCCCACTGACGGACGAGTTGCGAGACGGTCAGGCCGTTGGTCTCGATGACTTCCCCGGGGCCGGGGTCGGTCTGGACGAGTTCCTCGCCGGTCGGAATCACCGCCACCCGAGGGCGTTCGACCACCTCGACCTCCCGGTGTCCGACGGACTTGAGCAGGCCCAGGTCGGACGCACTGAGGCGATGACCGGGGTCATAGAGGTGCTGTCCGGCTTCGACGTCCTCGCCGACCGGGGCGACGTTCTCTCCGCCGCTGACGGCCCCGAACACCTCGATTTCGTCGCCGACCTCGTCGAGGTGTTCTATCATCACCACCGCGTCGGCGCTCTCGGGGAGTTTGCTCCCCGTGTGTACCTGCGTAGCCGTTCGTGGGCCGATATCGCCGTCGGTCCTGTGCAACACGACCGGCGACCGGTCGCTGGCACCGAACGTGTCCTCGGCTCGCACCGCGTAGCCGTCCATCGCCGCCTCCGTGCGTCCGTGTTGTGCGACTCGTTCCCGGAGCCGGTCGCGGGCCTCAGCAAGCGATGTCCGCTCTTTGAACGGGCTGTGTGAGTGCTCGGACATCGTCTCAGGAGGGCAGCGGGCAGAGACTCGCGGTGAAGACGGCGCGTTCGTCGGTCTCGTTCCGTGCACCGTGAACCACACCGCGCTCGTGAACCACGACGCCAGGCGCTTCGACCGGTTCGCCCTCGCCCCCCTGGAGGACTGTCACGGTGCCCTCCAGAACGTGAAACACGTTCGCACTGTCCGGGTGGTCGTGCGGGTCGAGTTCGCCGCCTGGCCCCAGCGCGAACGCCTTGACGAGTACGTCGTCGTCGACGAACAGTTCCGCGGTTTCGACTTCCCCCATGTCGGGGTCAAGCTCCTCGACGCCCTCCGAAAATCGCTCGAATGTCATATACTCCCTTTCGGGGTCCGACGTATAAAGATTCGACCCAGGTAGCGGTCCGTGGAAACTGCCTCCGGTCGACAGGGACTGCCGGCCCCCTCTTTCCTCCAGCACTCGAACTCCGCGTCATTCCCGTTGACCGGTGTGCGCCCAGAACTCGTCGTTGACGGTCACTTCCTTCTTGAAAAGCGGGACCTCCTCTTTGAGTCGGTTGATGCCGTCCTCGACGGTCCGGAACGCCTCGGTCCGGTGTCCGGCCAGCACGACGACGAAGACGATGTCCTCGCCCGCCTCGACGACGCCCGTCCTGTGGTGAAGAGCTACCTCGTAGACGCCGTCCCGCGATTCGAGTTCCTCCCGGATGGTCGCCATCTTCTCGGCGGCGACGCTGTCGTAGCGTTCGAATTCGAGGTACTCGGTGGGGTCGTCGTTTTCGTGTTCTTTCGCCCGGACGCGGCCGGTGAACGTCGCAATCGCACCGGCGAACTCCTCGTCAGCCGACTCCTTGACCCTGGAGACGAGCGAGCCGAGGGTTTCGTACTGGTCGACGTCCGCCAGGGCATCTACCACGGACTGGACGTCGAGCGCCCCGGCTGACGGTGCGCGTGCGAGAACCTCACCCTCCTCGATCTCCCTGTCGCCGATGACGACGGTGGGAAGCCTGACCGCTCCTCCGCTCTCGACCACCGCGTAATCACACGTCCTGGCAAACCGGTCGAGAACGTCGTCGATGGACAGCGACTTCCCCGCGGCAACCCAGTTGCCCTCCTCGGGGAGCCAGTACGCCCGGTCGGCGCTGTCGGCCAGGCCACGACCGGCGTCAGGTGGCTCCTGTGTCGGGTTCGCGGTGTCGGTGTTAGCCGTCTCGCCCTGGTCGGCACCGTCTAACGAGACCCGGCCGACAGTGCCACGCTGTGCGAGGTGTTCGACGAGCAAGTCGGTGGCTTCTGTCGTTCCGGACCGGCCAGCGATTGCAATTGCGTACATAGTTAGTCGTTGGATGCGGGCGTCTCCTGCGCGTCGACGTACTTTTCGTTTATGACCCATTCGCCGTCTTCCCTGACGAGATACTCCCCGTAGTACGGAACGCGGTTTTCGACGGTCTCCCGGAACGTCTCGCGTATCTCATCGCGGGTCATCCCGCCCATCGAGCGGTGGTCGTCGTGGCGGTTCAGACAGCCCTTGAACTTGCCGTCGTGGGTGACGCGCACCCGGTGGCAGTTGGCACAGAAGTCGGCGTTCTCGACCGGGTCGACGATCTCGACCATTCCGACGTCGGACGTTTCCGTCGGTTCCTGGTTATCCGCTGTTCCGACGTCCGTCGTCTCCGTCGATTCCCTGACGCCCTCGGCAATGTAGTACCGGGTACGCCCGTGCATGTCGCGTCGTTCGACGCGGTGGGCCTGGTCGTCGAGCCAGTCGTGGACGCGGTCGATGTCGATAGCCCACTCCGGATGCCCCGATATCTCGGGCATGTACTCGATGAGCTGCAACTGGAGACCGTCGTTGCGAGCCACGTGGTCGACCATCTCCGGAACGTAGCCGGCGGTTCGCTCGAACACGACCATGTTGAGTTTGACCGGCGAGAGTCCGGCCTCCAGTGCGGCCTCGACGCCCTCCAGCACGCGGTCGTACGCGCCGCTTTTTGTCAGTTCGGCGAACTGCTCCCTGTCGAGGGCGTCCTGGGAGATGTTCACCCGTTCGAGGCCTGCCTCCGCCAGCGCCTCGGCTCTCCCGGGCAGGAACGTCCCGTTCGTCGTCATCGACACCTCCATGTCGTCGGGCGTCCGGCGAACGATCTCTTCGAGGTCGCTCCGGAGCATCGGTTCACCGCCCGTGAACTTTACCTTCTTTATGTCGAACTCGGAGACCACCTCCAGCACGCGGATGACCTCGTCGGCCGTCATCTCGTCGTCCTGGGGGTCCATCGGCCCGCGGGTGTCCCCCAGTCCCTCGTTGTGACAGTAGACGCAATCGAAGTTACACCGGTCGGTCAACGAAACCCGTATTCCGGTGACCTCGCGGCCGAACCCACCCTTGAGAGGCATGGTAATTATACTTCCAGTGAATACAAAGTCGTTTCGGCGATTTGCCCGGTTATGTAACGGGTTTCAGTTACACGTACTTCTTGACGACGTTGAGGATGTCGTCGAGTTCGTCGCCCGACAGCGAGAACCGTTCCTGGGCATAGATGGCCCGCAACTCGTCCCTGTCCCCGGGTTGCAGGTCCGCTATCTTGTACGCCGTCTTCTCGTCGACTTTGTCCAGCTCCAGCAGTTCCGCGACGAACTCCCGCGATTCCTCGGGGTCGAGGTCGGCGAACTTGTTCACGTGCTCGATGGCCCTGGCTAGCTCGTAGCGCATCTCCCGTTCTTCTTCGGCTGCGCGCTCGGCCTCCAGCCGTTCGAGAATTTCTTTCGTCTCCGCCGTCGTCAGGTACTCCTCGTCGACTTTCTCCTTGAATATGGTCATGTTTTCCCTCTGTGGGGCGGGTTCCCCGGACGGTTCCCACGGCGAACCCTGTCTTTCGTCAACGTGTAGAGAACCGAGAACAAAATACCTTCTGCATCGCTCCCGGGACATCTCTGTGGAATCGAGTGAAACGGGGTTTACTGACCGAGGAGTGTAACGACAGTCCCGTCGTCTTCCTCCAGTTCGACCAGTCCGTCGTCGGCCAGGTCCGAGAGCAGTCCCCGGAGCCACTCGCGGCCGTACTCGCCGTCCGGGGTGTAATCGACGCGGATGCGCGGGCCGAGTTCGTCGAGTTCTAGCTCGTCGTGCTCGCCGAGCGCGCGGACGATACGCCCGCGGAACTGTCGCCGGCTCCCCTCGAAGTCCGGCTGTGTCGGGACGTCCGGCGCGGTGAAGTCCCCCGTCTGGTACGCCCGGCACCACTCGCGCCAGGGACACCCTTCTTTGTCACACTGGGGCGTCTTTCCACAGACGACACCGCCGAGTTCCATGATGGCGTTGTTCCAGAGGCGTGACTCGCCCTCGGGGAGCAGTTCCGTCGCCGCTCGCTCGAACTCGGTGTCGTCGTCGGCGACATCGAACGCCCGATAGAGGACGCGTTTGACGTTGGTATCCACGACGGCGTCCCCGTTGTTGAACGCGAAACTGGCGACGGCGTTGGCGGTGTACGGTCCGACGCCCATGAGTTGTTCCAGTTCGTCGGGGTTGCGGGGGAACTCGCCGTCGTACTCGTCCCGGACCTGGTGAGCGGCCTCGTGGAGGTACTTCGCGCGGTTGTTGTACCCCAGGCTGTGTTCGGTCCAGAACGCCACCACCTCGGCCCGGTCGGCCGCCGCGAGGTCCGACACGGTCGGCCACCGGTCCAGAAACGCCTCCCACGCCTCGCGGACGCGGCCGAGTTGCGTCTGCTGGCTCATCACCTCCGAGACGAGTATCTCGTAGGAGTCCGTCGTCTCGCGCCAGGGGAACTCCCGGTGGTGTTCCCGGTACCACGACCGGAGGCCCTCCCTGACGGCTTCGACGTCGACGTCCCCGAGGGGAGACTCCTGGGATGCGGTCATCACAATCGGGTTCGAACCTGACTGGTTTGTGCGTGACGGTGTCGATCTCGACGGGCACCGAGTCCCCCAACGAGTGCGAACTGGCGTCAATCACAATCGGGCGCTGTTGCCGTCACGAACGGCGGTATTCCGGGAACTGAAAAAGAGTACCCGGGGGGAAGTCAAAAGACGCTCCATCCCGAATCGTGTCCCAGATGAGCGACCCCGACCACCCGCTGTTCGCACGGCTGTACGACCCAGTGATGGCCGTCCCCGAGCGGACGCTCCTCGCCAAACACCGGCAGTACCTCGTGTCAGGGCTGTCGGGTCGGGTCCTCGACCTCGGTGCTGGCACCGGTGGCATGTTTCCCTACTTTGCTGACCTCTCGGAACCGGACTTTCGGGTGGTTGCCATCGAACCCGACCCACACATGCGCCGCCAGGCCCGCGAGCGTGCCAGTGAACTCGCCCTCGACGTCCAGATCGACGATGCCTGCGCCGAGCACCTGCCCTACGAGGACGACTCGTTCGACGCCGTGGTGGCCGCGTTCGTCTTCTGTACCATTCCCAACGTCGAGGCCGCACTCTCGGAGATGGCCCGCGTCCTGCGGCCCGGCGGCGAGTTCCGGTTCGTCGAACACGTGCGGGGCGACGGCCCGGCCGGGAACGTCCACGACCTGCTCGCGCCCGCCTGGCACGCCGTCGCCGGGGGCTGTCATCTCAACCGGGATACCGGTGACCGGTTCCTCCGGGACGACCGGTTCACACCGACGGAGTTTTCGCGCCACGATTCCGGCCTCTCCGCGCTGGTCCCCGTCGTTCGCGGCACGACCGTCCGAAAGTCCGACTCGACGCTCCAGCGACTCGTCGGTGCGCTCTGACGCCCAACGGGACATTCACAAATCTTATGTACATCTCTGTTCATTAGTGTCTATTAATGGGATATAGCGAACCGATTGCACCGGCGGTCAGGTCGATACTGGACTCGGCGAGACGTCGGGGGACGGGGGGCGACCGGGTCTCGGTCGATGCGCGGAGCCTCGTGGAGTCGTTCGACCGGGTACGGCAGGACGGACGGATGCCGGTCCTCGCGGAGATAAAGCCGACGTCGCCGACGACGGCGGGAGTCCGGGAGGACGACCCGGTCGAACTCGCACGCGAGATGGTCGCGGGTGGAGCGGCGGCGCTCTCGGTGTTGACCGAACCCGACCACTTCGGGGGTCGGCCCGCGGACCTGCGGGGCGTCAGGGAGGCCGTCGACGTGCCGGTCGTCCGGAAGGATTTCGTCCTGCACGAGCAGCAACTCGATACAGTCCGGGCGGATGCAGTCCTGCTCATTGCGCGGTTCGTCGACGACCTCGACGCGCTGGTCGGGGCGACACAGGACCGCGGGTTTCAGGTCATTGTAGAGGTGCACACGCCCGAGGAAGTCGAGAGAGCGGTCACCACGGATGCGGAGGTCGTCGGCGTCAACAACCGCGACCTGTCGGAACTCTCGGTCGACCTCGGTACGTTCGAGCGACTCGCACCGGAGGTTCCCGACGACAGGACGCTGATCGCGGAGAGCGGCATCGAGCGACCGGTCGACGCCAGGCGGATGGAACGCGCGGGTGCCGACGGCGTGCTCGTTGGGTCTGCAATCATGGAGGGGGACGTCCGGGCGAACACGCGACAACTGGTCGCAGCCACCCGCGAGAACGGCGGGGGTGAGGGGAGATGAGCACGAGCAAGTACGGCGAGTACGGCGGGCAGTACGTGCCGGAGGCGCTGATGCCGGCAATCGAGGAACTGACCGACGCCTACGAGCGGTACGTCCTCGACAACGAGGACGGGTTCATCGACGAGTTCAGGCGACGGATGCGGGAGTTCGGCGGCAGACCGACCCCGCTCCAGTACGCGGACCAGCTATCGGAGCGCTACGGGTTCGACGTCTACCTCAAGCGCGAGGACCTCCTCCACGGGGGAGCCCACAAACTGAACAACGCCCTCGGGCAGGTGTTGCTCGCCAAGTACATGGGAAAAGACCGCATCATCGCGGAGACGGGCGCGGGACAGCACGGGACCGCGACGGCGATGGCGGCCGCCCACCTCGATATGCCCTGCGAAATCTACATGGGCGAGACCGACGTCGCCCGACAGCGTCCCAACGTCTTTCGTATGCGTCTCAACGGTGCGGACGTCACGCCCGTAACTGCCGGCAGGGGCACGCTCAAGGAAGCGATCAGCGAGACGATGCGTGACTGGGCTGGCTCGGTCGAGGAGACGCATTACGTGATCGGAAGCGTCGTCGGTCCGCATCCGTTCCCGGCCATGGTGCGGGACTTCCAGGCGCTCATCTCCGAGGAGGCGCGCGACCAGATACGCGACAGAATCGGGCGGGTTCCCGATTCGGTCGTCGCCTGTGCCGGCGGGGGGTCGAACACGATGGGTGCGTTCCAGCACTTCCGGGACGACGAGGTCGACCTGTACGCGGTCGAGGCGGGCGGGTCCTCGCTCACACTCGACGAGGAGGAAGGCGTCGCACCCAACTCAGCCTCCCTCTCGACCGGTACCGACGGCGTTCTCCACGGTGCCCGGACCAAGGTCCTCCAGGATTCCGACGGGCAGATATGCGAATCCCACTCCGTCTCGGCCGGCCTCGACTACGCGGGGGTCGGGCCGGAACTCGCTCACCTCGTCGAGGAGGGCCGCGTCCGTGCGGTCACTGTCGACGATACGGCGACACTGGAGGCGTTCCACCGCCTCTCCCGCGAGGAGGGTATCATCCCGGCCCTGGAGTCGGCACACGCACTGGCGTTTCTGGACCGCGCGGCTTCGGGGGACGCGGACCTCGGTGACGAAGTGGTCGTCAACCTCTCGGGGCGCGGCGACAAGGACATCGAGACGGTGCTCGAAGAGACGGACCGTCGTGACCTGTCGGTCGCACCGGACATGAGCCTGTTCGAGGAACTCGGCGGAGGGTCGCTGTGAGTCTCGCATCCGCGTTCGAGGGCGGGCCCGCGTTCGTGCCCTACCTGGTCGCGGGCGACCCCGACTACAGCGCGTCGCTCTCGTACGTGGAGGCGCTCGACGACGGTGGCGCAGACGCCATCGAACTCGGCCTGCCGTTCTACTTCGAGTTCGTCGAGGAACTCGACGTCGACGCCTCGCTGGTCTGTATGACCTACTACAATCTCGTTTCCCGGTACGGAGAATCCACTGGGCCCCGGCCGTTCGTCGAGCGAGCGGCTGAGGTGGGTATCGAGGGCTTCGTCGTCCCCGACCTGCCAGTCGAGGAGGCCGGACCGCTCCGGGACGCCTGTGACGAGTTCGGCCTCGACCTGGCGTTCATCGTCGCGCCGACGACCACCGACGACCGACTCCAACTCATCCGCGAACGGGTGTCCGGGTACGTCTACGTCCAGGCCCGACTCGGGACGACGGGGGCACGCGAGGACATCTCGGCACAGACGGGTCACTCGCTCGAACGACTCGACGGCTGGGAGATTCCGAAGGCAGTCGGGTTCGGCATCGGGAGCGGAGACCAGGCTGAGCGGGTCGTGCAGGCTGGAGCCGACGGGGTGATTGTCGGCTCTGCGCTGGTCGAAATTGTCGGGGAAGGGATAGAAACCGACGCACCGACGACGGAGGTGTCGTCGAGACTCGCGGGAAAGGTCCGGGAACTGAAGGCAGGTGCGCTCGCAGGTGGGTCGAGTACCAACCGGAACGAACATGGGCGTACCGACCCGACACTCGAACGATGAACGGGAACCGAGCGTCGACGGCGGGCGTCCGTGCACGCCTCGACCGGATCAGTACAGACGGGCGGTATTTCGTCGTCCCAATGGACCACGGCATCACGCTGGGAGCGGTAACCGGGCTCGCTGACATCGAGACGACCATCGATGCCGTCACTGGTGCAGGCACAGACGCCGTCCTCACCCAGAAGGGTATCGCACCTCGCGTCCACGAGAACAAGAACGGCAAGGGGTACATCGTCCACCTCAACGGACTCGGCGAGGTCACGAGTTCGGCCGCCGAGTACGGGATGCCCGTCCTGGCGATGACCTACGCCCGGGGGCCGGACATCAGCGACCCGAGCGACCCGGATTCGTACGCGGAGGACCTTGCCCACGCCGTCCGACTCGGCGAGGAACTCGGCGTCGACGTCGTCAAAACCACGTACTCGGGGACGTCGAGGTCGTTCGAACGCGTCGTCGAATCGACCCGCCTCCCGGTCGTCATCGCGGGCGGCAGCAAGGGCACCGACGAGGAGACGCTCCGGATGGTGCGCGGGGCGATGGATGCCGGCGCGGCCGGCGTTTCGATGGGCCGGTCCATCTTCCAGCACGAGAATCCCGCGGCCATTACCAGCGCTGTCTCCTCGGTGATCCACGCCGACGTCGACCCGAACGAGGCTGCCAGGCAGGCCGGACTGGCCGCCGAACGCTGAATCTAGCCACCAGCGCCCGCTGTTTTCCCCGTATCCGCCTTCGCCGGTTCCCGCTGGTCCCCCTCGGCATCGCTCGCGACGAACGCGGCCTTGCCACTGACCACAAGCCCGCCGATGCCAAGCAGGAAGACGAGGTCGGTGTAGCTCGCGCCGATCTGCCAGACGAACAGGTCAGACAGGCCGAGTGACTGTTCGGACACAGCCGACATGAGAATCACCGGTCAGGCCTCCTGAGGCCCGTCTCGTGGCACGCAGGTCGTCGAACCGATACAGAATCCTTTTTAGGCCAGTGACGCATGCCACTGTCAACGATGATTGGGAGGGCAAAGCAATGACGATGGACGACCGGATAGAGGAACTGCGCGAGTTGCGCGAGGAGGCACTGAAGGGTGGCGGGGAGGAGCGCATCGAGAAACAACACGAGCGGGGGAAGATGACCGCTCGGGAGCGCGTCGAGTACTTTCTCGACGACGGCACGTTCACCGAGTTCGACCAGCTTCGAACCCATCGCAGTCACACCTTCGACATGGAGGAGCGGGAGTTCCTCGGTGACGGCGTGGTGACGGGCTACGGCGAGGTCGACGGCCGGACGGTGTTCGTCTTCGCGCACGACTTCACCATCTTCGGCGGGTCGCTCGGCAAGGTGTTCGCCGAGAAGGTGACGAAGGTGATGGACCGGGCGATGGAAACCGGCGCGCCGATAATCGGTCTCAACGACTCGGCCGGGGCGCGCATCCAGGAGGGGATCGATTCGCTGGCCGGCTACGCGGAGATATTCCACCGCAACCAGAAAGCCAGCGGGGTCGTACCCCAGATATCGGCCATCATGGGGCCGTGTGCCGGCGGTGCTGTCTACTCGCCCGCCATCACGGACTTCATCATGATGGTCGAGGAGACGAGCCACATGTTCATCACCGGGCCGGACGTCATCGAGACGGTCACGGGCGAACAGGTCGGCTTCGACGAACTCGGCGGTGCGAACACCCACGCCTCCGAGTCGGGGGTCGCCGACCTGACTGCGGCCGACGAGAAGGAGGCGCTCGACGACATCCGGCACCTCCTCTCGTATCTCCCCCTGGGACGACCCGGAGCGCCGCGACGAGGAACTCGCGTCCATCGTCCCCGACGCCCCCCGGAAACCCTACGACATCACGAACGTCATCGACCGGGTCACCGACGAAGGCTCCTTTTTCGAGGTGTCGGAGGCGTTCGCCAGGAACCTCGTGGTCGGGTTCGCCCGCCTCGACGGGCACGCGGTCGGCGTCGTCGCAAACCAGCCCCGCGTCAACGCCGGGACCCTCGACATCGACTCCTCGGTCAAGGGGGCCCGGTTCGTCCGGTTCTGTGACGCCTTCAACATCCCGATACTGACGTTCGTCGACGTTCCCGGGTTCATGCCCGGCACCGACCAGGAGCACAACGGCATCATCATGCACGGCGCGAAACTCCTGTATGCGTTCTCGGAGGCGACCGTCCCGCTGTTGACGGTCATCACGCGGAAGGCCTACGGCGGCGCATACGACGTGATGGCCTCGAAGCACATCGGCGCGGACGTCAACTACGCGTGGCCGACCGCCGAGATCGCCGTGATGGGGCCGAAAGGCGCGGTCAACGTGCTCTACGACGACGAAATCGAGGCGGCCGACGACCCCGACGAGCGCCGCCAGGAACTCATCGACGAGTACCGCGAGCAGTTCGCAAACCCCTACATTGCGGCCGACCGCGGCTTCGTCGACGGCGTCCTCGAACCCAAAGAGACCCGGCCACAGCTCATCAGCGACCTGAAGATGCTCCGGTCGAAACGGAAATCCGGGCCCGACAAGAAACACGGCAACATCCCACTGTAGCTTCGACAACCATGGTAGCTACCGATTCCGATACCGACCGACCGACGGACGCTTCGACGGACGCGGCGGAACTGACCGTTCCTGTGGATGCCACGCCAGCGCAGACAGCGGCAATCGCCGCGGCCATCGGCGCACACGTCCGCGACCAGCGCGTCGCAGCAGCGCTGGCCCGCGAGGAGAGCGACGAGGATACCTGGGACGGCAACCGGTTCCAGTTCGCCGGCCGCCTCGAAGGGCTGACCGGCTGTCCCCGCCGCGTTCCGCGAGGTGCACCGACAGACAAGTGGACGGCCACGGGGAGGCGAGACAGATATGGCAGATGACACGTTCGACAAGGTACTGGTTGCGAACCGAAGCGAGATAGCGGTCCGGGTCATGCGGGCCTGCGAGGACCTGGGCATCGACACGGTCGCGGTGTACAGCGAGGCCGACAGGCACGGCGGACACGTCCGCTACGCCGACGAGGCGTACAACGTCGGCCCGGCGCGGGCCGCAAAGTCGTATCTCGACCACGAGGCCATCATCGACGCCGCGAAACGTGCCGACGCGGATGCAATCCACCCCGGGTACGGGTTCCTCGCAGAGAACGCGGATTTCGCCGAGAAGGTCGAGGAGACGGACGGCGTCACGTGGATCGGTCCGTCCAGCGGCGCGATGGAGCGCCTGGGCGAGAAGACGAAAGCACGGACGATAATGCGGGACGCGGACGTTCCCATCGTTCCCGGGACGACCGACCCGGTCGACACCGCCCAGGAGGTCGTCGAGTTCGGCGAGGAACACGGGTTTCCCGTTGCGATAAAGGCCGAGGGTGGCGGCGGTGGCCGCGGGATGAAAGTCCTCCGGGACGCCGACGAGGCCGCGGACAAACTGGAGAGTGCAAAGCGCGAGGGGGAGGCGTACTTCGACAACCCCTCGGTGTACCTGGAGCGGTTCCTGGAGAACCCGCGTCATATCGAGGTACAGATTATCGGCGACGAACACGGGAACGTCCGCCACCTCGGCGAGCGGGACTGTTCGCTCCAGCGCCGCCACCAGAAGGTCATCGAGGAGGGTCCGTCGCCGGCCATTGCCGACGGCCTCCGGGAGCGCATCGGCGAGGCGGCCCGGCGGGGCGTCCGGGCGGCCGACTACACCAACGCCGGCACGGTCGAGTTCCTGGTCGAGGAGGACCCCGACCGGGACCCCGATGAGACGCTCGGCGAGGACGCCGACTTCTATTTCCTCGAAGTGAACACGCGCATCCAGGTCGAGCACTGCGTCACCGAGGAGATAACGGGCGTCGACATCGTCAAGTGGCAGATCAGAGTCGCCCAGGGGGAGGAAATCGGCTTCGCGCAGGACGACGTCGACATCGATGGCCATGCCATGGAGTTCCGGATAAACGCCGAGAACGCCGCCGACGACTTCGCACCGGCGACCGGCGGCACGCTCGAAACGTACGACCCGCCGGGCGGCATCGGCGTGCGGATGGACGACGCGCTCCGGCAGGGCGACGACCTGGTGACGGACTACGATTCGATGATAGCGAAACTCATCGTTCGCGGCTCCGACAGGGCGGATGTCATCGCCCGGAGCAAGCGTGCGCTCGCGGAGTTCGACGTCGAGGGAATCGTCACCATCATCCCGTTCCACCGGCTGATGCTCGACGACGAGCAGTTCGTCGCCGGCAAGCACACCACCAAGTACCTCGACGAACAACTCGACCGGGAACGGATCGAACGAGCCCAGGAGCGATGGGGGACCGAGAGTGAAACGACGGCAGACGACGAGGACGCCACCAGACGGGAGTTCACCGTCGAGGTCGACGGCAAACGGTTCGAGGTGGAACTCGAAGAACACGNGAACTCGAAGAACACGACGCACCGGCGATTCAGGTCGAAGAGGGGAGCGCGACGACCCAGCGACCGGGCCGGGCCGGACCGGCAGACGACGACTCCGGCGAAACGGCCGTCACGGCGGACGGGGAAACTGTCACTGCCGACATGCAGGGGACGATTCTCGAAGTCAACGTCGCTGAAGGCGAGGAGGTCGCTCCCGGAGCGGTGCTCTGTGTGCTCGAAGCGATGAAGATGGAAAACGACGTCGTCGCGGAGTACGGGGGAACCGTCACGGAGGTCGCAGTCCCGGAAGGCCAGAGCGTCGACATGGGTGACGTACTCTTCGTCATCGACTGACTGGCGGTTCCGGGAGCGGTCGCCACTCTCAACGCAGTCTTGCGCGAAGAAGACGCAGGAATTCAGTTACCGCGTCGCCCGGGCGATGACCCGCCCGGGGAGGGAGCTGAACGTCGCCCGGAGCGACGGGGGATCGAACCGACGCAGATAGCTCGTACCAACCGTCGAAACCAGCAAGGCGAGACCGAGCGTAGCCGTCTCGACGGGGAAACTCAACACCATAATCGCCACGAACGGCAACAGTCCGGCGAACAGGAGCGAACCGGCGTTCAACTCGGCGGGTGAGACGATAGAGCCTGCAGACGAGTGAATCTCCTGACCGCTGACCGGACGGGGCTGTCGACCGTTCCTCGGGGAAGGACTGTCTCCTCTCATTGCAACTGTCCCTATGTACTAGGGGTACAAAAAGGTAAGCTGAATGATATTTCTGTAACCGGCGTTACTGAAGTTCTTTTCTGTATCATGTTTTTTAAGCCGGAATGGCCCGATATTGCTTCCCGTTCCCTCGACGGCATCGTCGGGGCCGTCTTCAAGGAGAACGTTCGACACATCGCGCTGGAGTTCCGTCTCTCCCTCCTCGATATCGCAGATCGTGGTCACGTTGACCGTAAGAGGATTGAGGGTCGGGTGAGACAGTGGGGGTATGCAGGAGAGCCGCGAACGGATTCTGTCGGCGCTGTCGGAGGGGCCAGTGACGGGGCCGGAGCTGGCGGATGACCTGGAAATCTCCAGGGCGGCGGTCTGGAAACACATCGAGGAACTCCGCGACGCCGGCTTCGAGATAACGAGTACCGGGTCCGGGTACGAAATCGAATCGGTACCGGAGTTCGGAGGTATAGCGGTCGAGTTCGGGCTGGAGGCACCCTTCGAGATAGAGTATCACGACTCCATCGGGAGTACGAACGCACGGGCACGGGGCCTGGCGACCGAGGGACGGGAGAACGTGGTGGTGCTGGCCGACGAGCAAACCGGCGGCCGGGGACGACTCGACCGCGAGTGGTCATCGCCCAGTGGCGGCCTCTGGCTCTCGATACTGCTCCGGCCGACACGTCCGGCGACGCACGCACCGGTGTACACGCTCGCAGCAGCCGTGGCCACGGCACGGGCTGTTCGTGAGACGGGGGTCGACGCGCGGATAAAGTGGCCCAACGACGTGCTCGTCGAGGGACGGAAACTCTCGGGGATTCTCACCGAGATGGAGGGGGAAGCGGACCGCATCTCGTGGCTGGTCGTCGGCATCGGCATCAATGCGAACGTGGGAACCGACCGCCTCCCCGACCGCGAGGACGTCACGAGCCTCCAGGCCGAAGTGGGTGAGGTCGACCGTCGAAACCTGACGCAGACGCTGATAACCGAGTTCCACGAACTCGTCCACGACGAGGGCGAAATCGTCCCCGCGTGGCGCGACCTTTCGGCAACACTCGACCGACGCGTCCGCGTGGAAACGGCAAACGGGACGGTCGAAGGACGGGCAATCGACATCGAGTTCCCCGGGAGCCTCGTCATCGAGACTGACGGTGAGGAGACCGTGGTCACGGTCGGAGACTGTACCCACCTGCGGGCGAGCGAAGGGGCCTAGTCCTCGGTGTCGTCGGCGTACTCGATTATCTCCTCCGACGGGGACCCCACTCGCAGTTCAGTCTCGGCGTCGACTCCCGTCACCTGCCCTTCCAATTCGTCGAGTGCAGTCCGTCCCTCCCGTTCCAGTGCTTCGGTCAATCCCTCCGGGGAAACGTCCGGTCCAAGGTCCGTCAGTGACGCCGTATTGACGACGTACAGCCCGTGGACTGTCCCGCCGTGTTCCCCGGCCAGCGCCTCGGTGTGGTCGACGACTGCGTCCATTCCGTCCGAGTCGTCTGCCGGAACGAGAATATCGTCGTACATATTCGGTCTACGGCACCGTTAACTTAGGAAGCGACGACAACGGGCGACAGAGCGTCGGAACACTCGTCACTCACGCGAAGGCGGGGGTATGCGCTCGTATCTCTATCAGTAACCTCCAATAGGCAATTTGGGACCGTCCGAAATCGACTGTTAACTGGAGAAATTTCGATTGAGAGTTACGCAGTATTGGTTGAAGCAAATCCATATGTGCGTGGCAGCTAAATGTAGGGGATATGACTGAGGGCACGCCACTCTCCGAAAAGAATCCACACGTCGTCAGGAAGGGCGCAGAAGAGACAGGCGGTGAGTTCGTGCAGTTCGAGAGTACGATGTACCCCGCTCAGGATGCGGATGGCACCGGAACTCACCTCCCCCACGAGCGGTGGGGGCTGGACAACGACTTCGAACACGTCCACCCCGAACAGGAAGAATGGTGGGAGGTCCGCACAGGGAAACTTCGGGTCGCGTTCGATGGAGACGAGCGGACATTGACAGAGGGGGACGACATCACGCTCCCCGCAGGCGTTCCACACCGCCACTGGAACCCGACGAACGAACCGATTCGCGTGGTCTGGGAACGCCGCCCTGCTTTCCGAACCGAAGAGTGGGCTGAAAGCGTGTTCGCGCTCGCACAGGCAGGTAAAACCGACGACGACGGAGTGCCGGATGTGCTCCAGTCGGTGGTGATACTCGACAAGTATTCGACCGAGAATCCGTACTTCGCGTCGGTTTCCATTGGCGTCCAGAAGGCAGCGGCATCACTCCTCTCCCCCCTCGGCCGGCTTGCTGGCTACAGAGCAACTCATTCCCGGAGTGATCTCAACGATTATCTCTAGTTGAGTAACCAGTCTTAGTTTTGCAACTATCGATCACAACCGCGTCGAGAGCGTCCCCTCCCGGACGCCTCGGCGGGTTTTCAGTTCTCCGGCTGCCGAAGCGCCGCCCTCGTCGCTTCGCGGTCGACCGTTCCGGAGGCCGTCCGGGGGAGTTCGTCGTCGAATGCTATCGTTTTGGGAAGTTCATAGTCGGCAAGCCTCCCGCGGCAGTACTGGCGCATCACCTCGGGGGATAGGCGCTCATTCGGTTTCTCCTCTCTCACGAGGAGTGCGGCCACCCGCTCGCCCCACTCGTCGTCGGCCATCCCCACGACAGCGGCGTCCTCGACTGCGGGATGTGACACCAGCGTCTCGCGCACAGCCTCGGGGGCGACGAGTTCGCCGCCCGTGAGGATCATGTCGTCGCGACGACCCAGAACCCACAGGCGACGGTCGTCATCCAGATAGCCGACGTCACCGGTATGGAACCCCCACTGGCCGAACGCCTCGTCGGTCCGGGTTTCGTCGAGATAGCCCCGGGTGACGGTCGGTCCGTCGACGACAATCTCGCCAGTCTGACCGGCCTCGACCGGTTCCCCCTCGTCGGTGTCGACGATAGTCACGCCCGTACAGACGAGTGGCTGTCCCGCCGTACCTGGGTGTTCCCGCGCCTGTTCGGGACGGGCCGTGGCGACCTGCGAGGCGGTTTCGGTCAGCCCGTAGGTCGGATAGACGGGCACGCCCGCCTCGGCGGCACGGTTCAAAAGCGAATCCGTCGCCGGCCCACCCCCTAGCAGGACCGTCTCCAGGGCCGAGGAGGGCGTCCAGCCGGCGTCGAGGAGCCGTTTCAGCTGTGTCGGCACCAGCGAGACGCCCGTCACCCCCTCGTCGAGCACCCCGGCCGTCTCCTCGGCGTCGAACGACCGCTGGACGACGAGCGTCGTCCCGTAGAGGACGCTCCTGACCGCTGGCGCGAGACCACCCACGTGGTAGACGGGCAGACAGCACAGCCAGCGGTCACCGGGGGTCACCCCGAGCCGGAACGCTGACGCCGTCGCGCTGGCCGTCAGATTTCCGAGTGTGAGCCGGACCCCCTTCGAGTCGCCCGTCGTTCCCGACGTAAACAGAATCAGTGCTGTCTCGTCTGCGTCCCACCTGGCTGGAGCCATCTCTCCCCCCTCGCCCGGTTGTGGTCGACCTGAGGTGGTCGACTCCGGCTCATCAGTCAGCAACCGTTCGCATTGCACCACCGGGAGTTCGAGCGCTCTGGTACTCGAAACGGTGTCCCCCTCACAGACGAGCACGTCGAGTTGGGCACGGTCGACGAGGGTTTCGAGGTTCGTCGACGGAAGCGTCGAATTCAAACTCGCGACCGTCCAGCCGAGCCGCCAAGCGCCGTACAGCGTTGTGACAAATTCGGGTCGGGGCGACAGCAGGAGGCCGATGCGAGGGGCAGAATTTCCCGACGGGTCGGGTTCTGCGCTGTCGCCACTTTCCGTAGCGGGTACCCGTTCGCGCAATTCCCGGGCCACCCTGTTTGCGTAGCTATCCAGTTCCCTGTAGGTCCACACGACACCGGTCTCGGCGTCGACGAGCGCAGTCCGGTCGGGCGTCGTCGAGACTCGGTGAGAGAGAGGGTCGCGGCTCGGCCAGCGAGCGGAGTCGCGCATGTCAGAGGGGTCGAACCGGAAGACCAAGACCGTTCTCCTGTGGAACGGACATCTCGCCGTTCGCAACCGGGGCGGGGTCCGGACCGAGGTCGGTTTCGAGCACGTCGGCCGTCGCCAGTCCACAGGGCCGGACGTCCGGGATACTCGCGGCGACGTGGACCGCTCCAGTTCGGGCGACGACGGCGTCAATCGTGGTCGAGACGACCGGTTCGATGCCCGCTTCCCGACACTGTCGTGCGGCCTCGACCGCCCTGTCCGGTCCCCCGAGTATCATCGGCTTGAGGACGAGGACGTCCGCCGCGTCCGCCTCGATGGCGTCCTCGACGTCGTAGACGGCCAGCGAGTCGTCGATTGCCACGTCCACGTCTACCCCGCTCTCCCGGAGGTCCGCGTGTGCACTGAGTTGCCCTGGCGGCAGGGGTTGTTCGACGTATTCGACGTCGAGCGCACCGAGCGCGTCCAGAGCGTTCTTCGCCTGTTCGGGCGTCCACGTCCCGTTGGCATCGACCCGGAGTTCGACGTCCGGACCGACCGCGTCCCTGACTGCGCGTACCCGTTCGACGTCCTCCTCGATACCGTCAGCGCCGACTTTGAGTTTGAGACACTGGAATCCTTCGTCAACGGCCTTGCGCGCCTCGCGGGCAACCTCGTCGGGGGAGCCGTCGGCATCCAGCGTGGCGTTGACGGGAACCGACGTGACAGAGGTATCGCCGCCGAGATATCTATAGAGGGGGTCCCCCACACTGCGGGCACCTGCGTCGGCCAGCGCCAGCGAGAGGCCGTGACGTGCCGCGGGGGCGTCCAGTTTTGCCAGGGCGATTCCCCAGTCGAGATTGGTACCAACGCGCCCTGCCCGGTCGAGCGCGTCACGACACTCCTCGTGGGATTCTGTCCAGCCCGACAGCGGCGTCGCCTCGCCGACTCCGTCGGTCTCGTCGAGTTCGACGCCGACGAGAAATCCGTCGCGTTCGGCGATCAGCCCCGAGGCTGTCCGGAGCGGCGAGGACAGACGGACCCCGAACGGTTCGACTTCGATCATGATATCACACCGGGCGCAACGAGACCCGTTGCGAACAACAGTGCGTACAGCGCAAAGAGTTGCCCGGTTCGTTCCAGTGCCGGATTGAGTGCGTCGCCGTCCGACCGCTGGAACACGACTCGCGTCACGGCAACCGCCAGCGGGAAGGAGACGAACGCGAGCAACACGCCGGGCGTGTAATCGAATCCCAGCCACAGGACGACCGGAACGACGTATGCAACCCCGACCAGCCCGACGAACTCCGCGCGCGACCAGCGATACCCCAGCATCACTGCCAGCGTTCGCTTGCCCGCCTCGCGGTCGGTTTCGATGTCCCGTATGTTGTTGACGACCAGTATCGCCGTCGACAGGCCGCCCGCGGCGACGCCACCCAGCACCGCGGCAGTTGCGACCGCTCGGTCGGGAACGAGAAGCGGGAGCGGCCCCGCGCCCAGCGCGACGACTGCCTGAACGTAGTAGGTGCCGGTGACGGCCACGAGACCGAAGTAGAGGAACACGAAGAAATCACCCAGCCCATAGTAGCCGTAGGGATAGGGACCACCGGTGTACAGCAGGCCGGCGAGGATGCTCGAAAGGCCGACCACGAGCGCGAGGGCGTAGGTGCCGGCCATCGCACGTTTGACCTGTTCGGGGTCGATGAGTCCCCCCGCAGTGACGCGGGTGAATCCCTCGCGGTCCTCGGTGTCTGCCCCCTTGACGGCGTCGTAGTAGTCGTTGGCGAAGTTCGTGCCGACCTGGATGAGGAGGGCACCGACGAGCGCGGCGACGGCGGGCAGCGGCGCGAACACGCCGTCCGCGACGGCCAGCGAGACGCCGATGACGACGGGTGCCGCGCCGGCAGGCAG
>PXQO01000108.1 GCA_003021285.1 Halobacteriales archaeon QH_2_65_14
CCCGCGAGCCAGGCGAGCGGGACCTCGGAAGACGAGTGAAGCGAGTCTTCCGGTGCCCGGATGGCGAACGGAGCCCAGCGGAGTGAGTGGAGTCGAGCGGTCAGGGGCTTCCATGCGGGTGCTCGGAGTGATTTCGGTAGCTGCTCATTCGCCGTTGTCGTCGCTTCCTAAGTTCACGGTGCCACCGCACCTGCCACAAACGCTATACCCAAGAAGGTTGTCTGTGGTGATATGTCCACACGCAGAGCGGTTCTCGGGTCGATACTGGCGGGGGGCGTCGCCTCTCTGGCAGGGTGTTCGGCGGTCCAGGATGCCATTTTCGGCGATGCGGTCGAGGCGTCGGCGTCCCCGGCCGGCGTCACGGACGGGTCGCTCGACGCGACGGGATACGAACACCGGGCTGTAGAGGAGCGGCCCTACGAGCGGACAGTCGAAATCCAGGGCGAACAACGGGACATCGTGCTTACCAACTATCTGGTCTCGTACGGGAAAGAAATCGGGGATTTCGGGGCAGACGCCGCAACGCTATTGCTGTTCACGTCGCCGACCGTCTCGGTCGCCGGCCAGCAGGCGAACCCCTTTGCGGGGGCCGACGACAGGGAGGTGCTCCGGGCGGTACTCGAACGGGACGGCCAGGGCGGTGCCGAGAACGTCCGGGAGGTCGGGACCCGAACGGTCTCGACGCTCGACACCCAGGTTGAGTTCACACAGTACGAGTCGACCCTGGAAATCGAGGGCCAGGAGGTCGCCGCGCTCCTCCACTTCGGTCGGACCGCTCACGACGGGGATCTGCTTTTCGCCCTCGGTGGCCACCCGAAACTGCTCGACGAATCGGGTAACGTCTACACCCTGGCGGAGAGCCTCGTTCATCCGGCCGAATTCGACGGGGTGTGACGGACTGCAACTGGTCGATCAGACAGGATAGAAGACGACCAGCCGCTCGTCGTCGGACTCCTTGCGGTCGACGCCGATCTCGACCTCCTGTCCGATTTCCATGTCGTCGGGGTCAGTATCGCGGAGCTGTCCGGTGACCCTCACCGGACCGAACTCGACGATGGCGACCACGTAGGGGGCGTCGTCGGCGAAGTCCGGCGGCGCGACGTAGTGTGTCGTGTAGGCCACGACCTCGCCGGTTTCCGGCAGGTCCGCCTCCTCCAGGTCGCGCTCGCCCGTTCTGGGGTCGACGATGCGCGGCGGTAGCCAGCCGTTCCCGCTCGGGCTCTCCAGGTAGTAGGGTTCTCCATCCTCGATAGCGTCGAGGAAGTCGTCGTAGCCCGAATCTCGCTGTTCGTCTCCATTGCTCATTCGTCCACCTCCAGTACGTGAACCACACAGCTAGCGACGGTTCCACCGGCGTTGTGCGCAAGGGCGACCTCCGCGTCCTCGACGGCGTCGCTGTTGACGTGGTCGCCGCGCAGGAGTTTGGTGAGTTCCGACAGCTGTGCGCCGCCCGTGGCACCGACGGGGTGGCCCTTCGCCTTCAATCCGCCCGAGAGGTTCACCGGGAGCTTCCCGTCTTTCCAGGTCTCGCCGTCGCGTGCGGCGGTGATGGCCTCGCCGGGTTCGTAGAACCCGAGCGCCTCCAACGCGAGCACCTCGGCGATGGTGAAACAGTCGTGGACTTCGAGGAAGTCGACGTCCTCGGGACCGATGCCCGCGTCCTCGTAGGCCATCTTGGCGGCACGCTCGGCTGCGGGAGTCTCGGGAATCGACGCCCTGTCGGCCAGCGCAAAGTGGTCGCTGTGCTGGCCCGAGCCGGTGATCTCGACCGGTGCGTCGAGGTCGTGCTCCTCGGCGAACTCGTCGCTGACGAGCACGGCCGCGCTTGCGCCGTCGCTCATCGGGGAGCAGTCGAACAGCCCGAACGGCGAACAGACCATTGTCGCCTCCAGGACGTCCTCGACATCGATGGACATCTGGAACTGCGCGAGGTCGTTGTCGACGGCGTGCTCGTGGTTCTTGACCGCGATGTGGGCCAGGTCCTCGCGGGTGCCGCCGAACTCCTCGAAGTACCGGTTGGCCATCAGCGAGTACGCGCCGGGGAAGGTGATGCCCGACCGGACCTCCCAGAGCGCGTCCGCCGCCGCGGCGAGCGCTTCGGTACCCTCCGGGGTCGAGAGGTTCGTCATCCGCTCGGCACCGCCGATGAGGACCACGTCCGATTGCCCGCCTCGAATCTGGTTGACGCCGGACCGAATGGCCGTTGCGGCCGATGCACACGCGCTCTCGACCCGGGTCGAGGGGGCGATGACGCCGGCGGCCTCGGCGGCCATCGGTCCCTGATGCCCCTGGCGCTCGGCGAACGTGCCCATGAAGTTCCCGTAGAACACCTCGTCGACGACCTCTCTGGGGACGTCGGCGTCCTCGAAGGCCTCGTCCGCGGCGTCGGCGAACATCTCCCGGGCGGTCCGTTCGGGCGACTTCCCGAATGGCGTCATGCCGACGCCGGCGACTCTGACGCTGTTCACCATTCCATGCCCCCGTTGACGCCCAGGACCTGGCCGGTCATGTAGCTGGATTCCTCGCTGGCGAGAAACCGGACGATGCCGGTGATGTCATCGACCTGGGCGAACCGGTTCAGCGGGATGCGTTCGAGAATCTGTTCCTTGACGCGCTCGGGAACCGGTTCGAGCATCGACGTCTCGACGAAGCCCGGTGCCACGCAGTTGGCGGTCGACCCGTGATGGGCCATCTCCAGTGCGATAGTCCGGGTGAAGCCGAACAGGCCGCTCTTGGTCGTCGCGTAGTTCGCCTGGCCGTAGTTGCCCTGCTGGCCCACGACGCTCGAAATATTGATGAGGCGTCCCTCGTGGGCCTCACGGAGTTCGTCGAAACAGACCTTCGTACAGTTGTACACGCCGCCGAGATTGACGTCCATCACGCGGTCCCAGCCCTCGCGGGTCATGTTCTCGAACTTCTTGTCGACGGTGATGCCGGCGTTGTTGACCAGGACGTCGAGGCTCCCGAACTCGTCTTTGACGGCTTCGTGCATGGCCTCGACCTCGTCGAAGTTCGACACGTCGGCCTGCGCGACCACCGCGTTCCCGGGACCCTCGTCGATGACGTCCCGGACCTCGTAAGCCTCGTCTTCCGACGAGCGGTAGTTCACGACGACGTTCGCGCCGTGGTCGCCCAGTTCTTCGGCTATCCCTCGACCAATCCCCTTCGATGCCCCTGTCACGAGGCAGGTCCGATCTTCCAATAACATCTGTTGACCTCACCTACGGATTCGGCCCACACCGTGATAAATGTAGTTTATCCGTTTCCTTCATAAAATTGAATATATGATGATATATGGCTTCATCCCCCAGCAGACAGGAGTGATAGAAGCCACCATCTTTGACCCTTCTATATTTCCAAAAATTCCAAAAATATGGTCTCAAAACGGCTAATGCGGCCTAATTCGGCACACCCAGGAATTATCATAGAATACTACTTCCTTGTGTGGGGATGACAATATGAGCGATAGCAGTCAATTTCAGATGGATGATGAGTACGCATACCATGCTAGGTGACACCACACCACAATTTGGGGCGGGCAGACGTCGACACTGGGGGTAGCACTCACTCGAACTGGCTGGCGAACTCGAAATCGACCTCGCCCATTTACTGTCGCTTCGGGCGGGACGATTGTAAACTGAACCGTCTACTGTCGTAAACTGCCCCATCTGCTGTGGACACGACGAGTGTCTGTTGAGCTGTCCGTCGGCCTCAGAACCAACTTTGATTACGTCTCACGTCAAAGCTCACACGGGACTATGGATATTGCCGACATTGCGACCACTGACTACGTCGAAGTTGACGCCAACGAACGGCTCGGAAAGGTCCGGTCTATTTTCGAGCGCGAGAACCCGAAGGGGCTAATCGTCACCGAGGACGGCGAGTACGCGGGGATCATCAACCAGCGTCAACTCATCCAGTCACACATCAAAGACGACACGAAGGTTCGCGGACTCGTCCGGTCGGCCCCCAAGGTGGACCGGACTGAGGACATCCGCGAAGTTGCGCGCGTGCTCGTCGAGAGCAACGCGAAGATCGCGCCGGTCTTCGAGGGGGACGACCTCTGGGGTGTCGTCACCGAGGACTCGATACTGGAGGCCGTACTCGACAACCTCGACGCGCTCGACGTCGGGGAGATATACACGGACGAGGTGGTCACAGTAACCGAAGACACCCACGTCGGGCGAGCGATCAATCTCCTCCGGGAACACGGCATCTCGCGCCTGCCTGTTCTCGACGAAGACGGTCACCTCTCGGGGATGGTCACGACCCACGACATCGCCGACTTCGCGGTGCGGGACATGGAACGCCAGCAGAAGGGCGACCGCTCCGGCGACCGCGACCGGGTGCTCGACATTCCGGTGTACGACCTCATGAACAGTCCCGTCACGACCACCACCGTCGAGGACTCGGTCAAGCAGGCCGTCTCACTGATGCTAGACAACGACTACGCGGGGCTCGTCGTCACGCCCGAGCGGGACGACCGCATCGTGTCGGGCGTCATCACGAAGACGGACGTGCTCCGTGCGCTCACGTACACCGAGAAAGAACACATGGACGTCCAGATTACCAACGTCCACCTGCTGGATACGCTCTCGCGCGATAGCATCCGCGAACGCATCCAGGGGGTGGCCAATAAGTACAAGCGGATGCAGGTGTTGCACGCCCACGTTCGCTTCCACAAACACAAAGAGCAAAAGCGCGGCACGCCGCTCATCCAGTGTCAGATACGCCTGCGAACGAACCGGGGACAGGTGGCTGGCTCCGGCGAGGGGTACGGAGCCGACAACAGCTTCCGGGTCGCCATCGACAAACTCGAACGGCGCGTCCTCGAACTCAAGGGCGTCCAGGCTGACGAGGAGTACCGCGGCCAGCTACTCCGGAAACTCGGCGAACTGTGACTGTCGGGCAGTAGACACCGACGGTCAGACTTCTGTGGCCTTCTCGGCTTGCTTCTGTACCATATACGAGCGGTCGTCGGCGTACTCGGCCGCGGCGTCGAGGGCGCGCTCGGTCCCGACCTGGTTGAGCGCCCAGGCGGCGCTTGCGCGCACGTCGTCGCTGTCGTCTTCGTCGAGCAGTGTTGCGAGGGGCGCTATCGCCCGCGTGTCCCCGATCCGACCGAGCGCCCGCGCGGCCGAGGAACGCACCTCGGGGTTCTCGGCGGCGAGGCGCTCCGCGACGGGTTCGACCGAATCGGCACTGCCGATGGCTCCCAGCGCGAACAGCGTGTTCTTTTCGAGGCTCACGTCCCCGCCGCCCAGGAAGTTGTGCAACATTCCACAGGCGCGCTCGTCGCCGATGCGTCCCATGATACGGACTGCCTGGGTGTTGCGCCGCTGTGCGAGCCCCTGGACCTGGTCGTAGGCCTCGACCGGCGCCATGTGTTCCAGGGCGTCGAGGACGTTGTCCTCCATGAAATCCGAGTCCAGTTTCTCCATCGCCGAGAGGATAGGCTCGACCTCGCCGCGTCGCTCGTAGACCTTGATCGCGGTCAGTTCCGGCGGGAAGTCTTTCCGGTTCTCCGGTTCGATCACGCCGTAGAAGCCCTCGCGCCGGAGTTGCTCGCGGACCTCCAGGTCGCCAAACAGCGTCGCGTCCTCCAGGTCGCTGTTGAGGTCCTCCGCCGCCGTCAGGAGCGTCCCTATCTCGGCCTCGTCGGTGTCGGGATGCAGACCGGTTCCGGCAACGTGTTCGCGCACGCTTGCGAGTTCCCCGGCGACCCCGTCTGGCGTTTCCGACTCCAGGGTGAACGTCTCCCCGAGCGTCTCGCCCGCCGTCTCGAAGAACGTCCCGACGGCCGCGACGACCTCGGGTACGCCCTCTTTGGCCCACTCGCTCGTCGAGATGGTCGTCTCCGCGCTTTCGAGTTCGTCAGTCACCTCTTCGAGATACGGACCGCGTTGTTCCTCGATTTCGTCGCGGAGGTCCGAGAGACGGTCTTCGAACTCGTCGCGCGGGTTCTCCTCTTTTTCCTCGTCTTCCTCTTCGTCTTTCTCTTCGTCTTCTTCGGCCTCCTCGTCTTCGATTTCGACCGCGAACGTCGCCGCTTCGAGGTCGCTCTCGATGTCGTCGAGCAGTTCCTCGGCGTCGTCGAGGTCGGCCTCAGTCTCGGCGGCCTCGACGGTTTCGTTTGCCTCAGTCAGTCGGCGGTCGAACTCGGCCGGGTCCGCCGGCTCCGGCGGTTCGGTCTCGTCGGGGGCATCCTCCCCGTCGTCAGCGTCCTCCCCGTTGCTCATGTCCGACTGTCCGGCTGTTCGGGCCAAAGGCGTTTCCCTTTCGGGTTGGGCTGTTCTCGGGGACCGAAAAGAACCGAGTCGACTTTATTGTTTGACTCCCGAAATCGAGTATGGACCGCCGGACGTTCATCGCTACTGCCGGGAGCGGCGTCGCGTTCGCTCTCGCCGGCTGTCTCGACGCCCAGGGAGACCCGGGCGGCGACAACGAGGTCGGGATGTCCATCGACAGTTTCCGACCCGAAGAACTCACAGTCGAGGCGGGGACGACAGTCGAGTTCGTCAACACCAGTTCCCACACCCACACCGTCACTGCGTTCCAGGACGGCTACCCGGACGGGACCGAGTTCTGGTCGACCGGCGAGTTCGGGAGCGAAGACGGGGCGGTCGCCGGCTGGAACGACGACCGGAGCGGCGGCCTCTTCCAGGGGGAGTCCTACGAACACACCTTCGAGGTGCCGGGGGAGTACGCATACTTCTGTATCCCCCACCTCGACGCCGACATGGTCGGCGAAATCCGCGTCGAACCCCTCTAGGACTGCTAGGACTGTTTCCACTCGAGCGACGGTTCGAGGACGTACGCCCCGCCGGCCTCGTCCTCGCTGGCGACGAAGACCACTGTCAGCGTCCACTCCTCGCCGCTTTCGGGTTCGAAGCTGTTTCCACCGAAGTCCAGCGTCGACTGTTCGAAGCCTTCGAGTGGCAGTTCGGCCTCGTCCGCCTGGAGAGCGTCTCGCTCGACCCGTCAGCGGCGTGCAGAGTAACGCATGAGCAAACTGATTGTTAAAAGTACGTCCCGCAACCACGGAACTGTTCAGATAAGAGATTCTCAAAGAGAACTGCGACCAGCATGAAAGCCCCGAAG
>PXQO01000109.1:0-18369 GCA_003021285.1 Halobacteriales archaeon QH_2_65_14
GAAGTAAGCACCGCAGTGCAACGAGGAGCGCAGCGAGTCACAGCCCGCGAGCGCCTCGGGGCTTTCATGCTGTTTACAACTCCAACATTGCTTATCTGAGCACTACTCCACCGGGAGAGGTAGATTATTACCCCCGCCGGTCGGAATGTGGGACATGAGCTACGACACGGTCCGGGAGCCGGACCCGGCGACCGCCGACGCGCTGGTGGCGGAACGGGAGCGACAGAACGACACGCTGGCGATGATAGCCAGCGAGAACCACGTCAGCGAGGCCGTCATGGCCGCCCAGAGTTCGGAGCTGACGAACAAGTACGCCGAGGGCTACCCCGGGCGGCGCTACTACGGCGGGTGCGAGCACGCCGACGAGGTCGAACAGCTCGCCATCGACCGGGCGAAAGAGCTGTGGGGAGCCGACTACGTGAACGTCCAGCCCCACTCCGGATCGCAGGCGAACATGGGGGTCTACCTGGCGATGCTCGACCCCGGCGACAGGATATTCTCGCTGGACCTCACCCACGGTGGCCACCTCAGCCACGGCCACCCGAAGAACTTCGCCGGCCAAGTCTACGAGGTCGAACAGTACGAGATCGACCCCGAGACCGGCCGCCTGGACTTCGAGGCCATCCGCGAGCAGGCCGAGGCGTTCGACCCCGACATCATCGTCTCCGGGTTCTCGGCGTATCCGCGCGAGGTCGACTGGGACGCGTTCCAGGAGATCGCCGACGCCGTCGGGGCCTACCACATGGCCGACATCGCACACATCACCGGCCTCGTCGCCGCAGGCGTCCACGACAGCCCGGTCGGGACTGCGGACTTCGTCACCGGGTCGACCCACAAGACCATCCGGGCGGGACGGGGTGGCATCATCATGGCCGACGAGGAGTACGGGGACGCCGTCGATAGCGCCATCATCCCGGGCACGCAGGGCGGCCCGCTGATGCACAACATCGCCGGCAAGGCCGTCGGCTTCGCGGAGGCGCTCGAACCCGAGTTCGAGTCCTACGCCCGGCAGGTCGTCGACAACGCGGCGGCGCTGGGCGAGCGACTGCAGGAGCACGGCCTCTCGCTCGTCTCGGGCGGGACCGACACGCACCTCGTGCTGGTCGACCTGCGCGAGTCCCATCCCGACACGACCGGCAAGGACGCCGAGGAGGCGCTCGAGGAGGTCGGCATCGTCCTCAACGCGAACACCGTTCCCGGGGAAACCCGGTCCCCGTTCGACCCGTCGGGTATCCGCATCGGGACCCCCGGCATCACGACGCGGGGATTCGACGAGGAGGCGTCCCGCGAGGTGGCCGACCTCATCTATCGCGTCGTCGACGACCCCGACGACGACGCGGTGAAGGCGACAGTGAGCGACCGGATAGACGAACTCACGGACGAATTTCCCCTCTACGACCGGGAGTGACGGTTGTTACCGAGTTCGGGGTCGACCGAACACGGCCCGCTGTGACTGTCCGTTCCGAACCGCCACGAGGCGCGCCATCAGTCAAAACGGTGTCGCTCGGGTCCGAAGAAATCTCCCGACGGGACCCCCGCGGGAATCGAGGGGGAGAGCGTCGCGTGCCGGCCACGACAAGGGGTGAGGGTGATTCCTCGCGGGCGTCTGTGCCTCTGACAGCGAATCCCATCCAAGCAGGCGGTTGTCCGCCGGACCGTCCCGTCACGGCCGCCGCCACTCTCCCTCATGTATCCTGTATACATAGAAATGATTGCTAATATACAAGAACTGACTCGCAAAGGAGGCTAAATATCTAGAAGGGGGTGTTGCGGGAGGGAGTTGCCGCTCCCGCTCGGTAGGGAGTAGCTACTGGGGTTGTCAGGTTACTCTCCGGGTCGGGGGCGTGCGAGCAACGACGGGCCACCGCGGGTCAGGGTTCGTCGAGCAATGCGGTAAAGAGTCGGCGCTGTGCCTCGCGGAGGTGGTGGGTCACGGTGGGCTGGGAGACGTCGAGCAGTTCGGCCAGTTCCTCGCCGGTCGTCTTGCGCGGGGACTGGAAGAAACCGCTCTCGTAGGCCGTCACGAGCACCTCCCGCTGTCGTTCGGTCAGGTTCCCTTCGAGTGCATCGCGGACGCTCCCGCCTGTGCCGGTCGTGTGTTCGACGCCGTGCCGGGAGACGAGTTCCGTATCCGGATAGCTGTCGCGGACGCGGTCGAGGAACACGCGGACGTCGAGTTCGCGGGGTACTCTGACTGTCACGCGCGTCTCGTCCCCGCGGGCGGCCACCTGACACGGGATGCCGCCACACTCCAGGAGGGTCGTGGCGACCGTCCGGCCCGACAGCGTCGCACGGAAGAGGTGTTCGCCGTTGCGTTCGACGTGGGTGAGCGACTCGACGGCCAGGAACTCGGATTCGAGTTCGAGCACCTCGGACGGCGGCTGGTCCGACAGCCCGAACAGGACGCGTGTGCGGTCGTCGCCCTGTGGGGTTATCTCGCGGTATCCCAGTTCCTGGGCGGTCACCTCCGCAACGGCGTTCAGGAAGGTTTCGGGGCTGTCGATGCGCAGTTCCAGTTCCGTCACCTGTTCCGCGAGGATGCCGTATTTCGTCTCGACGCTGTTGATGCCGTACGCGAGCGTCTCGCCGAGTTCGCGGAACACGTCGTTGACGACGCCCGCGAAGGTGTCCGGTTCGGTCGCGTAAACCGCGAGCACCCCGTACGTCGTGTCACCGTAGGTGAGCGGGAGCGCGAGCACCGACTGGTAGCCACGGTCGACCGCCTCGCGCGCCCAGTTGGCCTCCCGGAGGTGTGCCGTCACGTTGGAGATGGTCGTCGTGGTTCCGGTCGCGGCCGTCCGCACGACCGGTTCGTCGCCGTCGAGGGCGAGCGACACGGCGTCGAGATAGCCGTTCTCCGCTCCCGCCCACGCGCGGGGCTGGAATCCGTCGCTGTCTGGGAGCAACCGCCCGATCCAGGCGAAGGCAATGTGTTCTCTCCCGGCAAGGTGCTCGCAGACACCCTCCTCTATCTCGTCGCGCGTGTCGGCACCGCGGAGCAACGCGTTCACGTCGCGGACGAGCGAGAGGCTCCCCTCGACTCGTTCGAGCCGTTGCCTGCGCTCTTCGAGTTCCTGGTCGCGCTCCCTGATGCTCTCCTGGCCTGCGACCCGGTCGAGTGCGGCCTCCGTCGTCGCCGCGAGCAACCCGACGAGCTGCCGCTTCTGGTCGTCGAACGCACCGACCTCGGTCGAGAGCGTGACGAACACCCCGTGGTCGCTCAGCGGGACGGCGTACAGGCTTCGCGCCGGCATCTCCGGGTTTACCAGGCGGTCCGACTCCCGGACGTCGGTGAAAAACTGCTCGTTGCCGGTGACGTACGTGTGCCACGTGATCGAATCGTCCCGCCCCGGCCGGAACTCCCGTATATCGTTGTACGACTCCAGCAACGTCTTCGTTGCGGCGGCCGGCCTGAGCACGTTCTCGTCGGGGTCGAACAGGAAGATGCCGATACCCGACAAGTCCAGCACGTCCGCGGCGGTGTCGACGACGACCTCGCTGACCTCGGTTTCGGTCTCGGCCGCGAGCAAGTCCTCGGTTGCCTGGTACAACGCCGTCAGCGTCTTCTCGCGTTCCCTGCTCTCGACGGCCGCAATCGCGTGTCCGACCGTCCCGCCGAGTTCGTCCAGGACGCGACGTTCCCTGTCGCTGAACGCGTCCGCCTGTGTGGAGTAGACGGTGATGACGCCGTGTACCTGCTGTTCGTAGCTGAGTGGGATGGCAGCCATGGCCCGGACGTCGACGTGGTCTATCGCCTCGGCCCACCGCTGTAGCTCGGGGCTGGACGTCCCCTTCTGGACGACCTGCGTCTCGCCGGATTCGACCGCCCGGTTGCTGGGGCTCCCCTCGGCGGTTATCCCGTCGGGATACACGTCGTCGACGAACTCGGCGACCAGACCCGACCCGACGATGGGTTCGAGCGAGTCCGCACCCACGAGTTCGAGTGCGACCGCGAACTGGTACCGCGAGGACTCCGAGAGCTTCTCGCAGGCGGCCTGGAGAGTCTCCTCGCGCGTGCCGGCGTCGAGGAGTGCCTCGTCGACGCCGCGGATGATACGGTTCGTTCTGGCCAGCCTGACGAGTTCGTCGCGCTGTTCCTCGATGAGGTCGCGCTCCTCGGCGAGGTGGCGCTCGTGTCGCCTGCGCTCGGTGATGTCCTGTGCGACCCCGACGATGTGTTTGAGGTCGCCGTCCTCGCGGATGCCGAACGCACGGCTGTGGACCCACCGTATCTCGTCGTCCGGCTGGACGACGCGGTATATCTCGTCGTACGCTTCGGGGTTGTCCAGTTGCCGTGCTATCGCCTCGCGGACGCGCTCCCGGTCCTCGGGATGGACGCCCTCTACCACCGCTTCGCGGTTCTCGTAGACCTCCTCGCGGGGCCGACCCCAGACCGTCTCGTAGGCCTTGTTGACGAACTCCACTCCCTGCTCGTCGGGCGAGTGGACCCACACCACGTCGGTGATGCTCTCGGTCACCTGTCGAAACAGTTTGTCGCGTTCCTGTCGCTGCTGGAGCTGTGTGTACACCCCTTCCTTGCCCGTCCGGTCCGCGGCGGCCAGCACAGTGCCGAGCCGGCGGCGAACCAGCGACGGGGACGCGTCGTCGGACGTCGACCGGACGAGTTCGGTCACGCCGGCGTCGAGGAGTTCCTCGGCGAATGTCGCCTCCCTGTCGCCGGTGAAAGCGACAATCGGAACGGACGGATACCCCGACCGCACCCGCCGAACGAACGCCGGTGCGCCGTCGGCCCCGACGCTGTCGGACAGCACCAGGCAGTCGACGGACTCCTCTGTCAGTCGGTCGGACACCTCCGCCGTCGTCACCTGCGAGACCCGTATCCCGTCGGTGGCGAGTTCGTCGACGACCGTGTCGGTTTCGTCGGCGGAATCGGCGACGTACAGCAGGTCGATAGTATTCGTGGACGCTTGCATTGGAATCGCCTGACGTGGTCGCAGTGCGCTGTGCTCCCCCCCGCGAGCACGCGTCTGTAGAGGTATTGATAGCTACATCTACATAAGTCTGCCAGTCTCGGACGAGCGAGAGCTACATTCCGATGAAACAGCACGACTGCGAGGAACTCGGTAGCGGGACGCGGAACGTCGAACTCGACACTGACGCGTCCGCGAACGACCTCGTTACGGTCATCGACGACCTCGACGACGACCCCGAGGTCGAGTTACCGGAACTGACTGGCGGGATAGGCGCTCTCGACGGGAGCCCGTTAGCCGTCGGGCGTCTCCCGCTCGTCTGGTCCCGTTCCTCTGGTCAGTATCCGGTGGAGAAGCACGACGGAAAACAGGACGTACGCGGCCCCGGCGGGAAGCAGATACGCCGTCGCAAACGCCTGGACCGCGACCAGAAACGACGCCCCGAGCAACAGGAGAACGAAGGCGGCGACGACGATGCGGTCGTGGTCGGCCATCGTTTGTCACGCCAGCCGTTCGCGTGCACGGGCGAGTGCCGGTTCGTCGTCCTCGCGGAGGAACGCGCTCAAATCGCGGACGGTCTCGACGAGTCGTTCGGCCGCCGCCGGGTCGACGTCGCCGTCGAGCGCCTCGATGCGTTTCCGGTGGGCCCTGGCCGTCGAGAGGACGCTGTTGACGGCCGAGTCGCGGTCCTCGTACGCGCGCCGCAGGTCAGAGAGGTAAACGTCGACGCTCGCAGCCACGGCGAGTCCACGCTCGGGATAGAGGGGTTCGGGTACCACGTTCGGGTCGGGTCGCTCGCCCCGGTCGGCACCGCCGAGCAGTTCGAGGAAGTATAGCTCCTCGGCCTCGCCGCGGTGCATCACGCGCCCGAGCGTCGTTCCGACGCGTCGCAGTTCGGTCGCGGCCAGGAACGTGTCGTCGAGTGGCTGGAGTTCGCCGGCGTGGACGAACCCAGCGTTTCGGACGTGGGCGCGCGCCTCCTCGACAGCCCGGTCGGCCAGGTCCGCGAGCGGTGCCTCGTCGACGTCGGCGCGGACCGACGTCAGGTCGAACGTCGCCGTCCCGGCCGTGTGCTCGCTCGGTTCGTCGACGCCGACGCTTCGGACGCTCCCGCAGGCCGGGCAGGTGATCCGGCCGGTGTCGTAGTACGACCAGCGGTTGCCACACGCGTTACACTCGCGCTCCCCGCGTATCTCCATGTTCGGCTGTAGCGGGTCGAGCCACATATACTGTCCGTCCTTGCGGGCGGACCGCCCGTCTCCGTCCGCCGTGATCGTACCGGGCGTAACGCTTTGGGGCGTACAGCCCCCACCTGGAACCATGCGAGACGAGGACGAAATCCGCGAACAGTACGAGTTCCTCGCAGAACAGCTCGAATCCGAAGAGATGAAACACGACGGTGTTCGACAGATGTTCACCTACTACAAACGAGCGCTCGGATGGGTGCTCGAAGAGGAGCACATCTGAGGCGAGCCATTACATTTATATTCCTCTGCCGTCTTTGTTTACATGACGCTTCGTCTGGAGGGCCGAAGCGTCAGCGGGGACCAATTCAGGGCGGCAAGCGGTCGCGCGTTTTTCCGCGCGGCCGCTTTCCTTTCCGTTTTCACACTGACCAGCCGGTAGCACGCCAGCACCGGGCACGCAGTTCGGACAGTATCCCACCAGAGCGGACCAGCAGGTGGTGCTCACTGCTGGTCGGCCAGTTCGACGACGTCGTCGAAGAAGGACAGCGAGTCGTGGGGGCCGGGGTTTGCCTCGGGGTGGTACTGGCGGGTGATGATGCCGAGGTCGTCGTTGTCGAGGCCTTCGGGGGTGTCGTCGTTGACGTTGACCTGGGTGACGTCCAGTTTGTCGCCGGGGTCGGCGACGGTGTAGCCGTGGTTCTGCGTGGTCATGACGACCCGGTCGCTCCGGAGGTCACGCACGGGCTGGTTGACGCCGCGATGGCCGAACTCCATCTTCTCGGTCCGGCCGCCGAGCGCGTTGGCGACGACCTGCTGGCCGAGACAGATACCCGCCAGCGGGAGGTCACCCGCGAACGTCCTTACGACCTCGCCCGCCTGTTCGAAGTTCTCCGGGTCGCCGGGGCCGTTGGAGATGAACAACACGGCAGTCGATCAGCGCGACTGCCGGCCCCGATCCGTCGGGGTTGTGGACGACGGGTTCCTCGACCGACACCTGCGCCCCGATGTCGGCGTGGTCGGACATGTGCTTGCACGCATCGAGCTGGGCGAGCGCGTCCGCGCGGGTCGCGTCCGGGCCGGCGGCGATGCCGGCTTTCATCGCCCCCTCGTCGCGTATCTCGGTGACGACCTCCCTCGTATCGAGGTGGTCGACCGCCGGCACGCCCTCCTCCTGGAGCCAGACAGCGACGTCGTCGGTCAGTTCGCGCGCAACCACACCCCGCGGGTGGACGCGCTCGGACTCGAAGCGCTCCTCGCGGACGCCGTAGTTCCCGATCAGCGGGTACGAGAAGGTGAGTATCTGCTCCTCGTAGCTCGGGTCCGTCAGGCTCTCCTCGTAGCCAGTGTAGGCCGTCGTAAAGACCAATTCGCCGCGCGTCTCTCCCGGCGACCGGGCGCGCGCCTCGATGACCTGTCCGCCCTCGATAGCCACGTATGCCTCGGTCATTACGAGATACGTACGAAAGACCGGTGGATAAGCGTTGCTTTCGAAGATGAGTTACGAATTTCGTAGCGTTCAAGTGGGGGCCGGGGCAAGTGCCACATCTCGATGGACGAACTCGACCGCGAGATACTGGACATCCTCCGGCGGGACGCTCGAACGCCGTACACCGAGATAGCGGACGAAGTCGGCACGTCCGAGGGGACCATCCGCAACCGGGTCGAGCGGATGGTCGATTCGGGCGTCATCGAGCGGTTCACGGTTGCGACGCGGACGGGCAACGTCAAGGCGATGGTAGAGATAACGGTCGACCTCGACGTACAGGCCGGCGGGCTGACCGAGCAGATGGCCGAGTGGGAGCAGGTGGACTTCGTCTGGCAGGTCTCCGGGGAGGAAGACATCGTCCTCGTGGTCGATACGACCGACACGCGAGGGCTCAACGAACTCATCTCCCGGGCACGCGAGATGGACGAGGTGATGGGAACGAAAACGAGGTTGATTTTAGACGAGTGGCTCGGCTGAAGACCTGCATCGAACGTTACGGCTGACGGATTCGGAGTGACGTCACTCCGCCCGCGGTCGTCCGCCGTGCCAGTTGCCGTTCCGGTCGCGGTTGCGCGACCGGTCGTGAAAGCCGGGGGCCGATGGTGAACACGTCGACGCAACTGGCCTTCCGCCGGCTCGACCGGGGCGAGTCGGGAGCGTGTCACAGAATGGGTCTCATCCTGCTACCTGGCGAGTGTTACCCAGGACGATGATGAGAGCTTCGTCGGTCAGTTCCCCTGAATCGCGTCGATGACCATCGCGGCCGCGACGACTGCTTCCTTCGGGACTGTCTCCGCGTTGTCGATGGTGATGTCGTAGCGGTCTTTCAGCGAGAGTTGCCCCTCGATGTTGCCGACGTGATTGTCCTGCTGGTCAGTAATCTCGTATTTGTGGGGGATGAGCGGTCCAACGTACGGGATGAGGTTACGTGCGAGCGTTATCCCGGCCCCCCGGGAGTTGATCTCCGCGATTTTTGCCTCCGTGTCGGCGTCGCGCGTTGGTCTGAGCGTCGATGATGGCGTAGTTCCCTGCCACGTCGATGATGCCACCCGCCTTGACCGTGAATACCTCGTTGCCCTCGGCGTCGACGAACGGGAACTCTTCTTTCATCTTGAACAGCTTCTGTTTGGCCCGCAGGATGAGTTCGCCGTTCTCGTCGAAGGCCTCGTACTTGTTCCGGATGAGTGCCTGCTCGACGGTATACTGGTTTGCGCTCAGGTCTATCGCCGATATCTGCGTGTCGGTCGTTGACATTCTCGTGTCAAGTTTACAGAACAATGATATATAAAGATGGGGGAGAGAGCACGCTTCACGCGAATTGTACGGCTCCGTCCCTTCCGACGTCAGTCGACTGTCTCCCGGTATTCGGTTCGCGAGCGGCGAGCGGTCACATTTCGTGTCCACAGCCGCACCTGCCGATACAGTAGGTCGTCTCGTAGTCGCCAGTCAGGGCGGCGAGGCGCGACAGCGACTCGTTTGCACCTGTCGAGGGGGCTGGCCGGACCGTCGCCGCAGTCACACCGTATGGCTCCGGGCCGACGTCGAGGGTCTCGACGACTTCGCGGGCGGCGCTGTCGACGACGGCCACCTCGTCGGCCGTCTGGACGGGCACATACAGGCGCTCGCGCTCGGGACCCCAGGTGCCGGTGAACGCCTCCCCGCCGAGGTCGAGCCTCGTTTCGACCGCTTCCGCGACGAGGTCGACGACCGACACGTCGTTCGTCCCGGGGGTGAACACGTAGCCGAACTCGGAGTCCGGACCGACCTCGCTGGTCAGCGGCCCCTCACCCAGCCCGTCATCGGGAGTCAGCCGGACCCGCTCGACTGGCTCGGCGGGGTCGCTCACGTCCCAGATGCTCTCGCTGCCGGCGTCGCCGTCGTTGTGTTCGACCAGGAGGCGGTCGCCGTCCCACGCGGCAGTACCCATCCACGGCTCGGGCGGGACGCCGTCGACGGGTTCGACCCCGACCTGCGTCTCGATTTCGAACGCCTCGACGTCGATGACGGTGAGCGTATCGCCGAACAGGTCGGGGACGTAGGCGTACTCCCCGTCGGGATGGACGGTGACGTCACACGGCCCGGGTCCGTCGTTGTCGCCCCGTCCGCCTTCGGGCGTCCGGTCGATCTCCCCCGTCACGCCGCCGAACGTCTCCGAGTCGGGGTCCGCGTCGATGCGGAACTGTGTGTGGGTCGGTTCGCGGGCGCTGACGACCAGATAGGCTCCGTCCGGGGTCCGTTCCTGCCAGTTCGCGCCGGACCCGGTGTCGAAACGCGCCCGCTCGGTGAGCGACCCGGCACGGACCGCGCGCACCCCCTCGCCGACGTTGAGCCAGAGGGAGTCTCCCGGACTCTCGATCAGTCGCGGCGAGAACTGGTTCGACGGGAACGACGCGGTCAGTCCGAGCGACCGGGTCTCGACGACCTCGTCGACATCGGGATCGACCAGCGTGACTGTCCTGTCGCCGGTGTTGAAGACGAACACCGTCGGCTCGTCCGTGGGTTCGGGGTCTCCGTCCTCGTTTTGGTCTTCGGCCTCGGAACCGAGACAGCCGGCCGTCACCGCCACACCCATCGCGGCCGACCCGGTCAACAGGCGGCGTCTCGACAGCCCGCGGGGGGTGGATTCGGTTCGCCCATCGCTGTCGGCGTTCGGGTAGAGGTCCGGGCTGGCGTCGGTCATGGCCGCTCTTTGTGCGCCTGTGGTTTCGGGGTTTCGCTCCCCTCGCGGTGGCGTGGCGCGACAGGTTGGGACCGGCGTGTACGGAAACGTCTTTTAGTTGGCCCTGCCGATGTGTCGCGTATGGACCGAACACTGCTGGAGGGGAACCGATGACCGACGAGCGCGTCGACGGAGCCGACGACATCGAGGCGGTCGCGGCCGACTGCGAGTTGGTCGAGGTGGCCGTCGGCGACCGCGTCGACGGCGTGGCGACGGTGACGCTCGACCGCCCGGACGCCCGGAACGCGCTGAACGGCCCGCTCCGGGCGGAGTTGAAAGAGGTGCTGGCGGCAATCGAGGACAGCGGCGTCCGGGTCGTCGTGCTGACGGGGGCCGCGGCGGCCAAGGCGTTCGTCGCGGGGGCCGACGTCGAGGAGTTGCGCGAGCGGGGAACCATCGCACAGCGCGAGGCCTCCAAGCGGCCGCGGGTGTACGAGGTCGTCGACGACCTCCGCCAGCCAGTCATCGCGCGCATCAACGGCCACGCGCTCGGCGGCGGGTCGGAACTCGCCCAGGCCTGCGACGTCCGCATCGCCCACGAACGGGCCAAACTCGGCCAGCCCGAGATCAACCTCGGCATCATCCCCGGCGGCGGGGCGACCCAGCGGCTTCCCCGGCTGGTCGGCGAGGGCCAGGCCATGCGGCTCATCCTCTCGGGCGAACTCGTCGACGCCCGCGAGGCGCAGGACATCGGGCTGGTCGACGTCGTCTGCGAGGACGAGGACGAACTCGACGAGGAGGTGTACGGGCTCGCCGAGGCGATGACCGGGAACAGCCCCATCGCGCTCGAAATCGCGAAGAAGGCCGTCAAGGCCGGCTCGCGGATGGACCTCGAACAGGGTATCGAGTACGAGGCCGAACTGTTCGCCACGCTGTTCTCGACGGCGGACAAAAACGAGGGCATCGACGCGTTCTTCGAGGACCGCGACCCCGAGTGGCAAGGCAAATAGTCGCCCCACTTCCGGAGGCGTACCGAACGGAGTGTCGCCAGGAGGTCGAACCTGCGGGTGGCGGTCCAGTGGCACCGTTAACTGAGGAAGCGACGACAACGGCGAATGACCAGCTACCGAAATCACTCCGAGCACCCGCATGGAAGCCCCTTCCTGCGGTAGGTCCCGGTCGAAGCACTCTCTCCGGGGACTTGTTCGCCCATCAGCACGGCCGCTCAGTTAACACTGCCGGGAGCGGTCGGGTCTCTCCTGACAGTCCGTCGAACGGGCAGCGTTTGGGTGACTAAAACACTCACTGCAGTGAACGTTACCGTTATGCGCTTACAGACAAACGTCCAGTAGAAACAGCTGTCTCTGTGACGGGAGCACCATGCCTGACGATACGACAGACGTCGAGAAGCGCGACTGGACGCGCATCCTGCTCGTTGCCTGCTGCGTACTTGCGGCAGTCGTCGCGGCGCTGATGGTCCCCGCGCTCGCCTCCGACGACGTCGCCGGGACGCCGATAGACAGCGTCCTCCCCGGCGAGCGGTTCGACGACAACGAGGGCGAGAGCGGTAGCGGCGGCCTCGGAAGCGGGGGGTTCGGCGCGCTGAATCCCGGCGACAGGACGGGCGTGGGCGGTGACACCGGCCTCGACAACGGGACCTTCGCCTCGAACGACACCGAGGTGCACTTCGAGGTCCAGAGTTCACAGCCGGCCTACTGGCGGACCGGTGCGTACGGCACCTACACCGGCACCGGATGGGAGCGAAACGGAGCCACGGAACCGTACGAGGGGCCGCTGCAGACGACCGGTCTCACGAGCGAACGGCTGGAGTTCGACGTGACGCTCGAAGAACCGGCGAGGGCACTCCCGACGGTCTGGCAACCGCGGAGCATCTCCGGCGTCCGGGACCTCACCGTCACCGACACCGGGGGGGTCCGGTCCGAGGACGTCCTCCCCTCCGGCACGACGTTCACCGGGACGACCTTCCTCCAGGAGAACGACGTCGACCTGCTCCGTGCCGCCGGCAGGGAGTATCCCACGGAGATAGAGCGTCGATACACGCAACTCCCGCCCGACACGCCCGAGCGGGTCGGCGAACTGACGGCACAACTGACTGCAGACGACGAGACGGCCTACGACGCCGCGATGACGGTGCAACACTGGCTGCGCACCGAGAAGGAATACTCGCTTGCGGCCTCCCGACAGAGCGACCACATCGCCGATACGTTCGTCTTCGAGATGGAGGCCGGCTACTGCGAGTATTTCGCGACCGCGATGACGACGATGCTGCGGTCGCAGGGCATCCCGGCCCGGTACGCCGTCGGCTACTCGACGGGACAGCCCACCGGGGACAGCACCTACGAGGTCCGTGCGATGAACGCCCACGCCTGGGTTGAGGTCTACTTCCCTGACGTGGGCTGGGTCAAGTTCGACCCGACGCCCGGCGGCAGCCGTCTGGCCGCGCAGTCGGCGGTCCTCGAAGACGAACTCGGCGAGGCGGTCGACCTCCAGGAACCCGGAAGCCCCGGCGAACGCTTCCGGCCCGGCGAGATACAGTCGCTCAACGAGACTGACGATAGCAACGAGGGGAACAGCGATGGTGCGTACGATATCTCGCTCAACCGGACCGCAGTACCGGGAATGACAGTGGAGGTCGAGGTCACTCACGAGGGCGAACCGGTCGTGGCGGCCCCGGTTTCCGTCAACGGCGAGTCGGTCGGACAAACGGGCATCAGCGGAACCGTCGACATCGTCGTGCCCGACGACGAGGAACTGCACATCACTGTCGGGAAGCCCGAACTCATCTTCGTCGACGACACGCCACAGGAGGCCGACCTGAACGAATCGATGGTGGAATCCGGGGTGAACCTGACCGTGGTCGGAAACGAAAGCTGGGACGACACCGAGTTCAACGTACCGTTCGACAAGTATTCCCTCGACGAGTCACTGACTGGGGATTCGGAGTCGGACAGTGAGAACGAGTTTTCGGACCAGGAAGTCCTCGCCATCGGGTCGGCAGGCGGCGTTGCGTCCGGGGATGGGCGTCTCTACGGTCCCCGGCAGAACGACGGGGTTCCGTCCCTCGAACCGACGGCCAGCGAGGGCACCGACACACGCACAGCACAGGAGGCGAAAGCAAACGCGACCTATTCCATCGAGACGGACGCGACAGTGACCGTCAGCGGCGACGTCTTTCCGGGGGAGACGGTGACGGTGTCGGCGACAGTCGGGGACGTGGCGATACCGGACGCCGACGTGCTCGTCAACGGCACGCGCGTCGCAACGACCGGCGACGGCGGGCGGGCCGAGATACCGTTGCCGGACGACCCGGGTGAGGTGCGCATCGAGGTCGAGCGCGAGGCCGTCTCCGGCGAGACGACCGTGGCGCTTCCGGAACTCGAACTGACCGTCGAGACCGGCGTGCTAACGCTGCCGCTCGGCACGGCGACTGCCGAGGTACGTGCCGGTGACCGGCCCGTCGTCGATGCGCCCATCGAGGTCAACGGTGACCGGGTCGCCACGACGGGGACGGACGGCACTGCCGAGGTCCGCCTCCCTCTCTCCGTTTCCGCGACGGTCGAGGCCTCCAGCTACGGCATGACCGAGCAGGCCACGGTCACCGGTCTCGTCCGGAATCTCGTGCTCGTCCTCGGGGCCACCGCCCTGGTGGTGGGCTTGCCGGTGGCCGCCGTTCGTCGACGGGAGTTCAGCCTCCGGGGCGGCGTCGCGAGACTGCGCTGGGGAGTCCGGGCGACCGTCCGCTATGCCCAGCTCGCACTCGTGGCGGTCGCCAGACACGGCGACGAGTGGCTCTGGCTCGGTGTCGCCAGGATGCGAGCGTCCGTCCTGACCCTCCTCGACGCGCTCCGGGGTCGCGTCGAGCCGGCGGAACTCTCCCGGTCGTTCGTGGCGTGGCTGAGTGTCAGCCAGCCATCGACGCACACGCCGGGGGAACTGGCGACGCACGCGGTCGAACGCGACGGGTTGCCAGCCGCTCCCGTCCGGACGCTCGTGGACGCGTTCAGGGAAGTCGAGTACGGTGCCCGGCCCGAGCGTGACAGGCTCCCCCGCGTCGAGCGCGCACTCGATGCCATCGAACCCCACGCCGAGGAGGACGCGACCGGGGCGACTACCCGGACGGTCGATAGCCGCGCTGATGGCCAGGTCGGCGTCGGCGACGGACCCGGACGCGAAGAGGTGACGACTGACGGCGGAACGGGCGGGGCTGTCGACGGTGACGCGGAGGGGACTGTCGACGGTGAAACGGGCCGGAGTGATAGGAGCAATCCCCCCGACCGGAGTTCGACGGGAGGGGAGCCGTAGATGCGCCGTCGCGTCGCGCTCTTTGGAACCGCTGGCATCCTCGCCACGTCGCTGGGCGCACTCTTGCTGTTTGCGCCCGGCCTCGTGCTCGGGGTCGGACCGCTCGGAGGGCTGGTAGAGCGGCTCTCCGGGACGGACCCGAAGATGCTCGCACTCGGTTCCGGGCTTCTCGCGGCTCTGTACCTGGGGCTTGCGGCCCGGCCGCGGTCGGACCCGGAGACCGCCACGCCGCCGTCGCCTGCCGAGGCCCGATTCGAGATGGCGGCCACGGCCCCCCCCGAGGCGGTCACGGCCGAGCGCCAGGCGGTCGCCGCGGAGTCCGTCGACGAGGACGTCAGCCGGGCAGTGTCGGAGGGAGAGGACGCGCTCCGCGAAGTCCGGTCACAGTTGCGCCTGACGGCGACGAGCGCGTACGCCAACGTCGCGGCGGTGCCACCGGGGCAGGCGCGCGACCGGATCGACCGCGGCGAGTGGACGCGCGACCCGGTCGCAGCGACGTTCCTGGCCGGGTCCGAGGGTCCGGACCCGTCACTGCGGATGCGGTTGCGCCGCTGGCTCGTTCCCGCCCGCGAGCGGCGGCGACGCATCGAACGGACTATCGGGGCTATCGAAACGATGCAGGCACAAGCATGACGCGACGACAGGTACGACGCTGGCACGTTGGGCTCGTGGCGACGCTCGCACTCGCAGGCGTCGGGCTGTTGTACGCCAACGAGACGCTCCTGGCCGCGGCCGTCATCCCGCTCGCGTACGTGTTCTACGGGACCCTCTCGCGGCTTCCCGACGACGTTCAGCTCTCGGCCACCCGGCAAATCGAGCCCCGCGCCCCGACCACAGGCGACCGCGTCGAGGTGACCCTGACCGTCGAGAACGCCGGCGAGTCCGTGCTCCCCGACGTCCGACTCGTCGACGGCGTCCCGGAGGAACTCGCCGTCGACGGGGGCACGCCGCGGCTCTGCTCGTCGCTGTCCCCGGGGGAGTCCCGGACTGTCACGTACTCGGTCGTCGCAACGCGGGGGACCTTCGAGTTCGACGACCCGGTCGTCCGCCTCCGGTCGCTGGCCGGCGTCGACAGGCTCACGACCGAACTCGACGTCGAGGGCGACACCCGAATGACGTGTGCGAGGGGGCTGTCGGCCACCCCGCGCCAGGGCAGTGTCATGCCCCACACGGGGACGCTCGCGACCGACAGCGGCGGGACGGGCCTGGAGTTTCACTCGACACGACAGTACAAACCCGGCGACCCGGTCAGCCGCATCGACTGGCACCAGGTCGCCAAGACGGGCGAGTTCATCACCGTCCAGTACCGCGAGGAGAAAACCAGCAGAACGGTGCTGATACTCGACGCCCGGCCCGTGAACCGCGTGTCACCACGGCCGGGCTACCCGACCGGCGTCGGCCTGGCTGTCTACGCGGGCGAACAGCTCTACGGGGCCCTGACGAGTGCCGGCGTCCACGCGAGCGTGGCGGCCGTCGGACTCGACAGGGACGATGGGACGCAGTTCGACGGACTTCCGGGGCCGGACGGACTCGCGTGGGTCGACCCCGACGGGGACGGCCGGAACGGGCGTGCGAGGGCGGTCTTCGACGCCGTGAGCCACGCTTCGACGGGGAAGGCGACCCGCCTGCCGTTCGAATCCCCCGTCGTCGGGTCCGCCCGCACGGACCTGAACGCGCCGGCGGGGGGGACACAGCCTGGCAGTCGCGGGCACACCCGGGGCGTGTCAGGCGGAGCGGGGAGCGATACCGCCGGACAGCAGGAGGGGAGAAGCCGGCGGGCGGAACGGTCGTCGGCGGAGTCGGTCCCCACCCGGACGGACGGGGACGGGGACGTCGAGCGCCTGCTGGCGCGGTTGCCGCCGAACGCACAGGTGGTCCTGTGTACGCCACTGCTCGACAACTGGCCGGTGGCGCTCGTCGAGGCGCTACTCGCCCGGGAGTACGCGCCGCTGGTCGTGAGCCCGGACGTCGTCGACGGTCCGACGCCGGGACAGCGCATCGGTGCCGTTCACCGCCGACTCCGGCTTCGGACCCTGGACCGGACGGGCGCGCTGACGGTCGACTGGTCGGTCGAACAGCCCGTCGAACAGGCGCTCCGCACTGCACTGCCACAACTGCTTGCACGACGATGAGTACGCTCGACACCGAACGCGACTGGCAGCCCACGACGACAGGCGTAGGTATTGCCGTCGCCACGACGGCCATCGTCGTCGTCCTCCTGCTCGGACGGGTCGACGACGTGGTCGTGTCGCTGGTGCTGGGCGGCGTCGGTGCGGTGCTTTTCACCGCGAGTTGCTGGCTCGTCTCGCGCGAGCACTCCCTTGCAGTGCCGCTCGTGAGCCTGCTCACCGTGCCCGTCGCGCTCGGAATTTTCGGGAGTTCGACCATCGTCGCACTGACGCTCTCGGGTGACCTCTACCCGGTCGAGGATGGCTCGCTCGTCTCCATCGCCGCGCTCATCGTCGTCGGCAACGTGGGCGTCGTCGCCGGAATCGTCGTCGCAATGCTCGGCGTCGCGGTCGGCTACCGGAACGTACTGGATGCCGACTCGCTCGGGCAGTACTCGACGATCACGTTCCAGACGGTGCTTCTGCCGGCGGCCGTCGGCGGGTTCCTCGTGGTCGACGGGCTGGTGTTCGGCGTGGACGGCCCCACCTCGGCCGCGGGGGAGGCTATCTCGGGGTTCACGACGTGGCTCGTCGCCCCCGACCCGACGGGACTCAACGTCGCCGGCTTCCTGTTGGCCGCCGGACTCGCCTTCGCCGGCGTCCTCGCCGCGTCCGTTCACCTCGCGGCCCTCGGTATCGAACGCCACTTCACGAACGCGGAACTGCGCGGGTATCTCGGGCCCGGACTCTACGACGTCGTCGGAGCCGTCGCGGCGGCGGGCGTTCTGCGGGTCTTGCTGGTCGCAGTCGCGGGGCTCACCCTCGCGGCCGCGGCCGCCGGACTGGTTGCGCGCCACGTCGCCCGCGCGTCGATGGGGGCATCCGAACCCTGGCTCGGCCCGGTTGTGGGCGGCGGCGTCATCACGGTCGTTGCGATTGCGGTTGCCGAACCGGTCTACCGGACGATATTCGATGCCATCGTCGAGCCGTTGCCGGCGAGTGTCGCCGCGGAAATCCGGACGTCCTCCACGGAACTGACAGCGATTTACGGCGAGGCGACGTTCACGGTGTTGCTGGCCGTCGCGCTCGTCGCGTCGACGCTGTGGTTCGTCCTCGGGTTACGCATCGGGCTGTTTCTGGGCTATCTCTCCGAGGAGACGGCGGGCTACTCGCTGGCGAGTGCCGGACTGTTCGTCGGGACTGTCTTCGCCGGGACGCTCGGCGCGCCGTCGTGGCTCGTGTTCGCCGGCGTCGCCGGCAGCCTGCTCGTCTGGGATTCGGGCCGGTTCGCCACGACGCTCGGCCGGGAAATCGGCCGTCCCGGGTCGACGCGCGACGTCGAACTTGTCCACGCCGGCGGGAGCCTGGTCGTCGGCGTCCTCGGCGTGCTCGCCGCCACCGGCGTGACGGCGTACGTCGGCGACGGCGTCGGGATACCCTCGCCAGCAACGTCGGTGGCGCTGGTGGTCGTGGCCGTCGGTCTCCTCTCGCTCGTGGCCGCCCTGCGATGAATACCCGGAACGCCATAGTGACTGCTGTGAGTCGGTGCCACCGGGCTGGCAGGGATACCCGGTTTCGGTTGCCAAAACAGCCGACATATCGAGGCAGGGCCGGACATAGTCACAGCGGTCACTGTCGGACCGGACTCGGCGTGGAAATCGGCGGTTTCGGCGGG
>PXQO01000109.1:18430-37240 GCA_003021285.1 Halobacteriales archaeon QH_2_65_14
GGACGGGAATCTCGCCGAGGACGGTCTCGATGACCTGCTCCTTCCGGACCTCGTTGACGGTGGCGTCGGGGGTCAACACGAGGCGGTGGGTGAACACGGGCCTGACGACGCGCTTGACGTCGTCGGGAACGACGAAATCGCGCTCGGAGAGCGTCGCTCGCGCCCGCGAGGCCTCGAACAGCCGCTGGGTCCCCCGCGGCGAGACGCCGACCTCGACGCGCTCGTCGTTGCGGGTCCGGCGGGCGAGTTCCACCATGTAATCGCGGAGTCGGGTGTCGACTTTCACCTCTTCGGGAATCCGCTGTAACTGGAGCACCCGTTCGCCCTCGACGACGTTCTCGATGGACGGCGTCTGCTGTGTGCGGTCGGCGCGCCTGTCGAGCAGGAGCCGTTCGCCCTCGGCGGTGGGGTAGCCCACGGAGGTCTTTATCATGAAGCGGTCGCGCTGTGCCTCCGGCAGGCCGAAGGTCCCTTCCTGTTCGACGGGGTTTTGCGTCGCAATGACGAAAAACGGCTCGGGCAGGTCGTGGGTCTGTCCGTCGACGGTCACCTGCCGTTCGCCCATCGCTTCGAGCAGTGCCGCCTGAGTCTTGGGCGGTGCGCGGTTTATCTCGTCGGCGAGGACGACGTTCGCAAACACCGGGCCGGGGGAGAACTCGAACTCGCCGGTCGCCTCCCGGTAGATGTTCGACCCGGTGATGTCGGCGGGCAGCAGGTCGGGCGTGAACTGGATGCGCTGGAAGGAAAGTCCCAGTGCGGTCGCAAACGACCGGGCGGTGAGCGTCTTCCCCGTCCCCGGAACGTCCTCCAGGAGGACGTGCCCCCGCGCGAGAATCCCGGTCATCGTCGTTTCGAGGAACTCCCTGTCGGCGATGACCGACTCGCCGATGGTGTCGAGAATCCGTCCTGTCAGCCTCCCGGCTGTCTCGTGGTCCATGCACGAAACTCCGGCCAGGGGCGGCAAAAACTTTCTTTTCGGTTCGATGCCTGTTTTAGCTGAGATGCAAGCGCTAATCCCCCGTCCTCCACGGAGCGACCGGAGGGAGCGGAGTAGGGTAGGGGAGTTCACCGACTCTCCGAGGAGTTCGTTCGCAGCCGGTTCCGGAAGAACCCGACGAGGCCGCCCAGGTAGCCGGTTCCCCAGACAGCCACGAGCATCGCTCCGACCGCGTTGAAAACCAGGTCGGTGACGATGTCGTCGATTCCGAACACGACGAACGCCGGGAACGCGAACTCCAGTACCTCCCAGAACATGCCGGCCGCCAGGACGAACACGACGATGAACACGGTCCGAAACTCCGACGGGACGTCGATATCGTCGGAGTGGAGTTCCAGCGCCCGTAACGACGCGTAGCCCACCCCTGCGACGAGCATCGCCGAGGCCGTGTGTGCTATTTCGTCGTACCACTGGAACTGCTTGTAGAGTCCGATGTTGCCGGCGGTGTGCAACAGCATCGCGACGGTTATCCAGAGGACGAGTCCGGGCTTCATCGAGTATCCGTACTCCCGACGCAACAGTGCCGGCAGGAGCGTGATGCCGAGCGCGATACCCGTCGTGAGAACCATCTCGAAGCGACCCCGTGCAAGTCCGACGGCTGCCAGCCCCACCAGCACGAGCTGCAGCGCGCGCGTGAACCGCCGTTCGGTGGAATCTGACAGCTGTACGACGTCACGTATCATGTGTTCTCCCGGTGCCCCGTCGAGTGGACGTCGGTACTTTCGCCGTCGGCCGCCGACAGGTACCAGTAAAACAGCACGCCGACCACGAATCCCACCGCGGAGACGATGACGATGTCCTCCTGGAGTTCGGTCTGCGTGCTCAGAAACTCGGTTCCGAGCCAGACGTCCGAGTAGTACTGTGCGATTATCCAGAGCGCCTCCACCGCCATGGTCGTCAGCACGGCGAACGCGACCGCGAACCGCCGACTGAGTTCGACGGGCGTGAACACGTCGAGTTCGACGACGACGGCGAGCGCCAGCGCGACGACGGCGAGATGCCCTGCGGATTCGGGGTAAACACCGGCTTCCCTGGCGACGAGCGAGAGGGCCGCGATGGCCGGGAGTGGCCAGGGAACGACCGCAACCCAGCTGCGGGTAACGAGCGCGGGTATCGAGAGGATGCCTACGAAGACGAGCCAGAATCCGCCCCAGAGGAGCGTCCCGGCCAGAACGTTTCCGACACCCCCCAGCGACATCAGTCCGACCAGTGTCCAGCCGGCGAGGGCGTTCGCCCGCTCGCTAATTACGGAGTCGTCGAGAGCCACTACACCGGCTAGGGGCTGAGTCCGCAAAAACCTTCGCTGGGTCGCGGGTTTCGGCGGGAGACACCGCCGTGTTCTGCGCCGATTTTCCGGACCTCGTGACGGAGATACCGAACGTGGAAGCTTATGTGAGAGTGGGCCGAGTATCGCAGTATGTCAGCACATAGCACACGGTTCAGCGTCGACGGACAGCGAGCGATAATCACGGGTGCGTCCAGCGGCATCGGTCGGGCGGTCGCAGAGCAGTTCGCGGCCGACGGCGCTGACGTCGTCATCTGCTCGCGCGAGCAGGACAACGTGGACCCCGTCGCGGAAGGAATCAACGACAGCGACCGGCCTGGAGAGGCACTGGCGGTCGAGTGTGACGTCACCGACCGGGAGGCCGTCGAGGCGCTCGTCGAGGCGACGGTCGAGCAGTTCGGCGGGGTCGATATCCTCGTCAACAACGCCGGAGCGAGCTTCATGGCGGGGTTCGACGACATCAGCGAGAACGGCTGGGAGACCATCGTCGACATCAACCTCCACGGTACCTACCACTGCACGCAGGCCGCGGGCGAACATCTCGCCGACGGCGGCGAGCGCGAAGCGCCAACCTCGTCGGAGAGGAGTTCCGACGGCGGCGGGACTGTCATCAACCTGGCGAGCGTCGCTGGCAAGCATGGCGCGCCATACATGAGCCACTACGGCGCGGCGAAGGCCGGCGTCATCAACCTGACCAGCACGCTCGCCTACGAGTGGGCCGGCAGGGGCGTCCGGGTGAACTGCATCGCCCCCGGGTTCGTCGCGACGCCCGGTCTTGCGTCCCAGATGGGCATCTCCGCCGACGAACTCGACCGGGACGAGGTAAACCGGCGCGTGGGGACGAGCGAGGAAATCGCCGACATTGCCCACTTTCTCGCTTCGCCTGCGTCGTCGTACATCGTCGGCCAGACAATCACCGCCGTAGGCGTTCCCGACATCGCGGAGACGCCCGATGTCTCATAATAGTGTTTTCAGGAGAGAGGACTGGCGGGTAAAATTAATCTTTGCGGGGAGTAACTGTGGAGTATGGCACCCGGGGCCTGGAGACCAGCCAATGAGCGATGAGGGAGACACCTCCGAGGGGGAGGAGGACTGGTTCGAGCGGGCACTCCGCGAAGAAGACGCGAACGGAGAGGGTGAACTGGCCGACGAAGAGACCGAAAGCCAGGTCGAACCGGACTCCGGCGGGGAGGGAGACGACTGGGACGGAGCTACTGGCGACGAACAGGGGGACTGGTCGGACGGGACGAGCGGGGACGGAGAAGCGTTCGGGGAGACCAGCACCTTCGACGGCACGGACGGGGAGGTATTCGGTGATGTATCGGACTCCGTCGACGAGACGGGTGACGGTGGAGGGGCGTCCGACAGTGACGGTGACGCGGCCCCCTTCGGTGGCGGTGGGACGGGAGCGTTCGGCGGTGGCGACGAGGCGGGGGCGTCCGGTGGCGAGAGTGACGAGATGTTCGACGAGGGGTTCGCGGAGGCGTTCGGGGGGGCCGGCGAGGGTGACGGGTTCGAGGAGGAGGACGAGGAGTTCGAGACGGACATCGCCCGGCTGGACCTCGGTATCGAGGGACTCGACAACATGATCCAGGGAGGTGTCCCGCGCAAACACCTCATCGCGGCAATCGGGAGTGCGGGGACCGGGAAAACCACGTTCGGCCTCCAGTTTCTCCATCACGGCCTCCGGAACGGCGAGAAAGCGGTCTTCATCACGCTGGAGCAGAGCCACGAATCGATCATCGCCACGGCGAACGAACGTGGCTGGGATTTCGACGGGTTCGAGGAGGAGGGGATGCTCGCCGTCGTCGACCTCGACCCCGTCGAGATGGCGAACAGCCTGGACAACATCCAGGCGGAACTCCCTGAACTCATCAGGGATTTCGGTGCCGACAGGCTCGTGCTCGATTCCGTCTCGCTCCTGGAGATGATGTACGACGACCAGGCCAGACGGCGGACGGAAGTGTTCGACTTCACGCGTGCACTCAAGAAGGCCGGCGTCACGACGTTCCTGACGAGCGAGGCGAGCAGCTCCAACCCGTACGCCTCGCGACACGGCATCATCGAGTACCTCACTGACGCCGTTTTCATCCTCCAGTACGTCCGTGGCGAGACCCAGGAAACGAGGCTGGCCGTCGAGATACAGAAGATACGGAACGCCAACCACTCCCGCGAGCAGAAACCCTACGAGATGACCGACGAGGGCATCTCCGTCTACCAGCAGGCCAATATTTTCTGAGGAACGTTACCGCTCGGGGAAGGTCCCCAGGGCCTCCTGCAACCGGTCGCGCTCCTCGCGCGCCTCGGCCAGTTGTGCCTCCACGTCACCGGATGCGATCCGGTCGCGCTCCTCGTCGGTGAGTTCCGCACGGGAGAGCGCGCTGTTCCTGAGGCGCTCGTAGTCGGTCTCCCGGGGGAGGGAAGCGACCGTCCGAAGCTCCTCGACTACCTCCGGTGCGAACCGGTTGACGGCGGCCGTGAGTTCGCGGCAGCGCCACTCCAGCGTCGACGCCGACGGCGGCGGCCAGGAAACCCGCAACGGCTCGGCGTCCACTCCGGCGAGATACGTCTTCTTGTGGCTGACGACGTGGGTGAGTTTCTCCGGGTCGTCGACGTAGTGGTCGAGCTTCGAGTGCGAGTAGCTGGCGTATTCGAGGAGCGTCGAGATCGTCTCCTCGCCGGGCGGATAGTTGCGGATGTACGACTGCAGTTCCTCGTCCGGTTGTTCGAACGGGACGAGCGGGTAGGCGTCCATCGCGTCGAGAAACCGCACGGCCTCGCGTGCCGAGGCCTCTCGCCGGAACTCGGCGAACGCCTCCATGACCGCCTCGTTGTACTCCTCGATGGGGTCGCGGAGCCGCTCCGTCGGCGCGTCGAGGTCGGCGTTGCCCAGCCGACAGAGCCGTTCGAGTTCGTCGATGCGCTCCTCCAGTTCCCGCACTCGGCGGCGGACCCTGAATCGCGCATCCGAGTATGCCTCCAGTGCCTCGTCGCGCTCCTCGATGCGTTCCACGAGGTCGGCGACCGGTTCGAGCTGTTCGCGGACGTACTCGAAGTGAGACTCGTTGAACCACCGCTCCTGGAGGTGCTCGTCGCACTCCTCGAACGTCTCGGACAAAAGGAGGTCGTCCGAGACGTCCGCCGTCACCTCGGCGATAGCGCTCTGGAACTCGATGTTCGTCCGGACGTCCCCGCCGTCGTCCGTGACCTCGTCCTCGTACCGTTCGAGAACGGACGTGAACCGCCGGTAGACGTCTGCGAGCCGCTGGAGTTCCGCCTCGCCGAACTCGTCGACGCGTTCCTGGGCGCGCTCGACCCGCTCGTCGGCGCGTTCGAGTTCCGCAACCAGGTCGCGTTTCGTGGGCTTATTGGTAGACATCGTCCGGGTCGAACAGTCGGTCGGCGACGACGTCGCCGTCGAGCGTGCGGTAGAAACACGATTCGTATCCGGTGTGGCAGGCTCCCCCGTCCTGGCGGACCAGATAGAGGAGTGCGTCGCCGTCGCAGTCGATCCGGACCTCCTGGACGTGCTGGCGATGGCCGCTCGTCTCGCCTTTCTGCCAGAGTTCGTCGCGGCTCCGCGAGTGGTAGTGCGCCAGGCCGGTTTCGCGCGTCCGCTCCAGGGCCTCGCTGGAGACGTACGCGAGCATCAACACATCGCCGGAATCGGCATCCTGTGCGACCGCCGGGACCAACCCCTCCTCGTCGAACGCAGGCTCCGGGGCGTCAGCGCTCATACCCGCTCCCTAGACGGTCACCCGGATAGGTCTTGTCCTTGCGGTGAACTGGCATGCTGATATCGACCCCGGCTCTCCCCCGATAGCGAACCACCAGTCGCCAGCCGAGCCGACTCCCAATCCCACACAGTATCCGGATGCTGACTGTTTATATCGCCCACGCCCTGCGTCCCGGGTATGAAGGTAACACTGCTCGGCACCGGTGACGCCACGAGCGTTCCGGCACCACTCTGTGACTGCGAGTACTGTCTCGAAAGCGACCGAAGAAGACATCCCTCGGTTCTCGTCGAAGCGGGAGGCGAACGACTCCTGCTCGACGTGGGACCCGACCTGCAGGAACAGCTTCACGAGGTCGACGTGCGGGATATCGACGGGGCGTTCCTGACCCACGCCCACGGCGACCACTCGTCGGGCGTGCCCGCCATCGGCCAGACCGCAAAGTGGGACGGCGATCACCTCGACAGCGTCGACGAACTCGAACCGACGCCCGAGGACTTCGACCCGGGGTACGATCTCCATCTCACAGAAACCGCACACAGCCACATCGACGACTGGTACGGCGACCTCGACAGATGGCTCATCCCGGTCCACATCGACGACTGGGAGACCGTCACCGTCGGCGACTGCGAGATAACAGCAGTCCCCGTGGAACATCACCGACCGCACGCCCGGACGCTCGGGTTTCTCGTCGAGCACCGGGGCCGGTCGGTCTGCTATGCGCCCGACATGCGCCAGTGGCTCGACGGTCCGCCCGAAGAAGGGGCGGCCGTTCTCGGCCAGCCGGTGCACGGTCCCCGCGGCGAACTCCGTGCGGCAATCGAGGCGACCGACGCCGGGAGAGTGGTTCTCGTGAACGTAAACGAGCACATCCAGCGCAAACACACGGCACAGCTCGGGCAAATCGCCCGCGAGAGCGGCTACGAACTCGGCGCGGACTACAACGTCTACGAGGTGTAGGTCATGATTTAAAAAAGACCTCCAGCAGTGGCAGTTTGTGAGTGACTGGCAACCGTGATGAGCATTCACACGCCCTGCATTCCTGCGATTTGGAGGTCGGCGGGTCGTGGTTGCAGAGCAGGTCCCAAACAAGAACATACACATTTATATAGAACCACATGCAAACATCCGATTGATTATGAGTCAACAGCAGATGCAGGGCCAGCCCATGATAATTCTGGGCGAGGACGCACAGCGGATGAAAGACAAGAGTGCCCAGGAGCACAACATTTCCGCGGCGCGGGCCGTCGCGGAGTCGGTACGGTCGACGCTCGGCCCGAAGGGGATGGACAAGATGCTCGTCACCTCGCTGGGTGACATCGTCGTGACCAACGACGGGGTCACCATCCTGGAGGAGATGGACATCGACAACCCGACGGCCGAAATGATAGTCGAGGTCGCCGAGACACAGGAGGACGAGGCCGGCGACGGGACCACGACGGCGGTCGCCATCGCGGGCGAACTCCTCAAGAACGCCGAGGAGTTCGACATGGCCGCCAAACAGGCCCGGGAGGAGGTCGACGACATCACCATCGACGTCGACAAGGACGACGACGAGGTCTTCCGGAAGATCGCACAGACGTCGATGACCGGCAAGGGTGCCGAACAGCACAAGGACAAACTCTCGCAACTCGTGGTCGACGCGGCCAAGGCGGTCACGGTCGAGGCCGACGACGGCTCGACCATCGTCGACCTGGCGTTCGTGAAAGTCGAGACCCAGACCGGCAAGGGTGCCGGCGAGTCCGAACTGCTTGAGGGCGCGGTCATCGACAAGGACCCCGTCCACGAGGAGATGCCGACCGAAGTCGACGACGCCCGCTTCCTGCTCGTCGACGAGCCGCTCGAACTCAACGAGACCGAGGCGGACGCCCAGGTCAGCGTCACCGACCCCGACCAGATTCAGGACTTCATCGAGCAGGAAGAACGGGAACTCCGCGAGATGGTCGACCGCATCGTCGACCTGGGTGCGAACGTGGTCCTCTGTCAGAAGGGCATCGACGACATGGTCCAGCACTACCTCGCCAAGGAGGGCATCCTCGCCGTCAAGCGGGTCAAGCTCTCGGACGTCGAGTTCGTGCGGGAAGTCGTCGGGGCCGACGTCGTCTCGGACCTCGACAGCGCGACAGAGGACGTCCTCGGTCGCGGGAGCGTGCGGCGCGACGAGAACGAGGAGCTGTTCTACGTCGAGGGCAACGTTCCCTCCTCCCACGGCGTCACGCTGTTGCTCCGTGGGTCGACCGAGCACGTGGTCGACGAACTCGAACGCGGCGTCGAGGACTCGCTGGACGTCGTCGGCTCCGCCATGAGCACCGGATCGGCACTCCCGGGCGGCGGTGCGCCGGAGGTCGAGGTCGCACAGCGCCTCCGCGAGTACGCCGACAGCGTCAGCGGCCGCGAACAGCTCGCCGTCGAGGCGTTCGCCGACGCCCTCGACGTCGTTCCCCGGGTGCTCGCAGAGAACGCCGGTATCGACAGCATCGACACGCTCGTCGACCTGCGTGCTGCCCACAGCGAGGGTGAGAAGCGGGCCGGACTGAACGTCTTCACGGGCGACATCGAGGACACCTTCGAGGCCGGCGTCATCGATACCCCCGGTGCGAAGAGTCAGGCGCTCACCTCCGCCAGCGAGGCCGCGAATCTGGTGCTCAAGATCGACGACATCATCTCCGCCGGTGACCTCTCGACCGAAGGCGAAGAGGAAGAAGGCGGCGGTGCCGGCGGCATGGGCGGCATGGGCGGCGGCATGGGCGGCATGATGTGAACCGCCTCGGGAATCTCGCTGACAACCGAACGTCGGTTTGCACACTACAGGCCGGTTGACTGTTCCGGCGATACGCTTTCTTCTCTCCAGTTATCTCCCCTACTCGGGTGACTACTCGACGAAAGAACGGGAGGACTGCCGCTACTCGTCGCTCCCTCGGTCCTGGTACCCGCGATGGCCCTCGCCGGATTCACCCTGGCCGTGGTCGTCACGTCCCTGGCCCGGCGGCTGTTGAGTGCCCTGCCCCTGCTGACTGCGGGGCTGACCACCTCGGTCTCCCTGCCCGCGGTGCTGGCCGCCCTGGCCCTGCCGGCCGCTTCCTTGCTGGCCGCGTCCCTGCTGGCCACCACGCCCCTGCTGGCCGCGCCTCTGCTGACCTCCCTGCTGTGGCTGGCGTCCGGCCTGCTGGCCCTGTCCGGCCTGCTGATAACCCTGTGCCCCCTGGCCTCCCTGCTGGTACTGTTGCTTTGCGCCCTGCTGGTAGCCCTGCTGCTGTGGCGCGACTCCCGCGTCCGGGGCAGGGGAGTCGGTCACGACGACAGTCGACGCGATGCGGTCCCCGAGTCGCTGTTTCCGGTCGGAGGTCGCAATGAAGATAAAGCCCACGAGATAGTAAAAGAAGCCGTCGATGAACCGCAGGAGGTTCCGGAGCACCGAATCATCGAGGCCGATGGATGAGCCGTTCTCCTTGACGACCTTGATTCCCATGACCTTCTTCCCGACGGTGTACCCGTCCCATAACCCTTCGAGAAGCAGATAGTATCCGATGAAGATAGCGAAGGGGAGAATGAAAAAGGCGAAGAAAAACCCCGTCCCGGCACCCTCGTCGCCGAACATCGCCCCGCCCCCGACAAAGAGCGCCGTCAGCGCGAAATACAGCACCATGCCGATGATGCCGTCGATGATTACTGCCACGATTCGTTTGCCCACCACGTCCGTGTCCTGTCGTGAAGGAACTCTGTTGTAACCTTCCATATACAGGAAAACTGGTGCGTTCGTATTACTTAAAATTGGGGTACAATAACATTCGTGTTGCGACCATGTAAATCAATTGAGAAAACGATACATACCGGTTACGTCAAGGAACAACACCGATAACTGACTTCTATGCAATATTGTCCCGCAGTTGGGCGGTGGAACACTGCCTGTGAGAACTCCCGAAGCTATTTGCTTGGTCCGGACAAGGCCGAGACATGCGCGACGTATACGTCATCGGGGCTGGACAGACGGCCTTCGGTGCGTTCCCGGAGCGGGGATACCGGGACCTGTTCGCTGAGGCGTACCGGCACGCCAGCGAGAGCGTCGACGGCGGTATCGAGGCCGGGGAGGTCGACGAGGCCATCGTCGGGACACTGGGCGTCGGCGGTCGACAGCTCGGACTGCCGGGCCCGGCGGTCACCGAACACGTGGGCCTGCACAACGTGCCCTGTTCGCGGATAGAGAACGCCTGTGCGGCAGGCGGGTCGGCGGTCAGACAGGGTGTACAGGCCATCCGGAGCGGGATGGCCGACGTCGTCCTCGCGGGCGGCTTCGAGGTCATGTCGGACATGTCCGGCGACGTGACGAAGTACTGGCTCGGCGTCAGCGGCGAGACGGAGTGGGAACGACTGACCGGGACGACGTTTTCCGGCGTGTACGCACAGATGGCGAGCGTCTACCTCGACGAGTACGACGCGACGGCCGAGGACCTCTCGCGGGTCGCCGTCAAGAACCACACAAACGGGGCGAAAAACCCGAAGGCACACCTCGATTTCACCTGTTCGCTCGACGACGCGGTCGCGGCCCCGGAGGTCGCCAGGCCGCTGAACCTCTATCACTGCTGTCCGACCTCCGACGGTGCGGCCGTCGCGTTCCTGGCGAGCGAGGACGTCGTCGGTGAGTACACGGACGAACGCGTCCGGGTGGCTGGCGTGGGCGCGTCGAGCGACCGGGTCGGACTCGCCGGCAGGGACAGCTACACCTCGCTGTCGGCGACCGTGACAGCGGCGGAGACAGCCTACGAGGACGCGGGCGTCGGTCCCGAAGACCTCTCGTTCGCGGAGGTCCACGATTGCTTCGCTATCGCCGAACTCCTCGCCTACGAGGACCTCGGATTCTGTGGCCGGGGCGAGGCCGCCGAGTTGCTCCGCGAGGGCGTCACCGACCCGGACGGGGAGTTGCCCGTCAACACCTCGGGCGGACTCAAATCGAAGGGACACCCCATCGGCGCGACGGGTACCGGACAGGTCGTGGAGGTATTCGACCAGCTAACGGGGCAGGCGGGCGACCGCCAGCTCGAACGCGTCGGCGCGTACGTCCCGCGCTACCGGCTGTCGGCGGAGGCGGTTACGGAGGCGTGGGGCCAGTTCCACGGTGCCGGCATCTCCGAAACGGCGGTCCCGGACGCCGACGAGGACGTACTGACGATGGGGTACGAGGCCGCCACTCGCGCCCTCGGTGACGTCGAGAGGTCCGCCGTCAACGCGCTGTTCGTCGGGACGACGACCCCGTCGATGGAGGAGGGGGCGATTGGACCGCGTCTCGCGAGTACCCTCCGCCTGGACGGCAACACCCGGACGCGGCAGTTCACGGGTAGCACCCGCGCCGGCGTCGACGCGCTGGCAACTTCGCTTTCGGCGTCCGAAGACGGCCGGGTACTCGTCGTCGCGAGCGACGCCCCGCGCGGTGCCCCCGACGACGACGTCGAGCACGCCGGTGGTGCCGGCGGCGTCGCCGTACTGCTCGGCCCGGATGGGCCGGGCACCGTCGAGGAGGTTGCCGAGCGCATCGAGCCGTACCCCGGGACGCGGAGCCGCCCGGCGGGAAGCCGCGAAACGACGGAAATCGGCGTCACGAACTACCAGCGCAACGCGTTCGTCGACACCGTCACCGGGGCCGTCGAGGCGCTCGATTGCGACCCCGGAGCGGCCGACGCGATTGCACTACAGTCCCCGAACGGCAAACTCCCGTACCGCGCGTCGGGTGCAATCGGCGTCGGGACCGAGGCCATCCAGCGGGGGACAGTCGTCCACGATATCGGTGACACCGGCGCTGCGAGTCCCTTGCTCGGACTGGCGAGTGCCCTCGAAGGAGGGGCAGGACGGGTCGTGCTGGTCGGCTACGGCTCCGGCGGCGGTGCGACCGCCGCGACGCTCGACGCGGACGGGGTGACTGTAGCGGGAAGCCCCACGGGAGCGAAAGCACAAAACAGGGAGTCGCTCACCTACGCCGAGTACCTGCGCATGCGGGGCGAGATAACGCCGGGCGAACCCGAGGGCGGCGGTGCCTACGTGAGCGTCCCGAGCTGGAAGCGGACGATTCCCCAGCGCCACCGACTCCTCGCGGGCCGGTGTCCGGAGTGTGGTGCGCTGGCGTTCCCGCCGGAGGGTGCCTGTCGAGGGTGTGGAAAACTCGTCGAATACGCCGAGGTGACCCTCCCCGGCACGGGGACGGTGGAGGCCGTGACGGTCATCGGGCAGGGGGGTGCGCCGCCCGAGTTCGTCGAACAGCAGGCCCGAAGTGGGGCGTACGTCAGCGCGGTGGTCGCGCTCGACGGTCCCGAGGGCGGGTCGGTTTCGGTCCCTGCGCAGGTGGTAGGGACTGACCCGCAAACTGTCGACATCGGCGACCGCGTAGCGGCGACAGTTCGACGCATCTACATCCAGGAAGACGTCATCCGGTACGGATTCAAGATGAAACCGATTGCGGAGTGAGTACCGATTACAGACGAGTTCGTACGGGATACACCTCGAAAAGAAGCGGGATACCTGACAGTAGCCAAACTGTTTGAACGACGCTAACGTAGGGAGAGCCATGGAACGGCGTCTGCTCTCCCCCAAACGGTGGCTGATACAGGGTATCGCAATCACGCTCCCGCTCGTCGTCACCCTCCTCATCCTCATCGTCGTCCTCGATTTCATCCTCGGCGTCATCTCCCCCGTCATCGGGGGAGTCGCGTACCTCTGGCCCGACGAACCGTCGACCGTCGTGATTCAGGTGACCACCATACTGTCCCTCGTGGGGTTTTTCCTGCTGGTCGGAATCCTCGCGGACATCACCCCGGGCGAGCACATCTATCCGTGGGTCGACCGGGTAATGTCGACGATTCCCGGGATAAGTACGGTGTACACCACCGTTCAGCGGGTGAGCGACATCGTGGTCGAGGACGACCAGGACCAGCTCAAGGACGTCAAACTCATCGAGTTTCCCCACGAGAACGCGTATATGCTCTCGTTTCTCATCGGTGATGCGCCGGACACCATCGAGGACTGCGTGGGGGAAGGGGAGATGCAGACGATAATGTTGCCGCTGGGGCCGAATCCGACGACGAACGGGTTCATCATGCACATGCCCACCGATCACGTCCACGACGTCGACATGACCGTCGAGGAAGCCGTCCAGTCTATCGCGACGCTGGGCGTCGCGGAGGTCAAGATGGAAGACGAAGAACTCGGCCACCAGGAGACGGCTGCCCCCTCGTGAAAACGGCCGTGGCGCTCCCGAGCCAGCGGGTCCTCCCGTCGACCGTGCATTCGGCGGGCCGTCGGCGGCGGCAACTTGCGAAGGGCCGCCCTCCGTGTCGATTCACGCCGGTTCGCCGTCGAGCGTGATCCGCTCCGGGTCCCGGCCGGGTGCCCGGAGTTCGAGCAACCACTCCTCACCGTCCACGAAGCGGAGGTCGGTGACGGGACCCTCCGGCGTGTGGTGTTTCAACGCGAGCCTGCCAGCCCCGACGTCGAAGATGTAGGTGCTCCGGTCGGGGTCGAGCGTGCTCGTCGCGACGTACGCGCCGTCGGGCGTGATGGCGACCGGTTCCAGGTTCGCATCGAACTCGTGGCTCAGCACGCTGTTGCCGTCCGCGTCGAACACGTGAACCGTCCCCGTCAGGTCCTGGCTCCAGTCCAGCCCCCAGTCGACGACCGCGAGCGTCCCATCGTTCGTGACAGCACACGCGTTCGGCCGGTCGATTTCGGTCGTAAACGCGAGGTCCTCGCCCTGGATGAGGAACACGCGACCGGGTTCGTGGTCCTCGCCTCCCTGGATACCGTCCCGGTAGGCCGCCATGTACTCGCCGTCTGCCGACCGGGTCCGCCGGACGTGGTACATCTCGCCGCCGTACTCGATGTCCACCCAGCCTCGCTTGGCCTCCGAGACGGTGAACTCGTCGGAGATGTCCGGTATCTCCTCGACTTCCCCGCCACCACCCCCCTCCTCGCTGTCGGTGCTGCGGCCGAGAAGTCTGTCGAGCAATCCCATAGATACGGTACCGTACCGCGGACGATAAAGCTACCCCCGGGTGACGGTCTCGAATCGGTCGACGACGAGGCTGATCGTCACCCGGACGAACTCGTCGTCGGGAATCGCTGGCGGGACCGTCGAGGTCCACCGAACGTCGGTGATGTTTTCCTCCGCCAGACCGGGGTCGTCATCGGTGCACTCCACTCACGGCCGTTCGAAGGCGGTCGCGACGCCCTGCCCGAACCCGACGCACATGGTGGCGATGCCGTGCCGCCGGAGTTCGTGCAACAGCGTCGTCGCGATGCGCACACCGGAACAGCCAAGCGGGTGGCCGAGCGCGATGGCTCCGCCGTTGACGTTGAGTTTCTCGTCCGGAATCCCGAGTTCGCGTTTGCAGTAGAGGCTCTGGGCGGCGAAGGCCTCGTTCAACTCGACGAGGTCGACGTCCCCGACGGTCGTATCCATCTCGGCGAGGACCTCCCGAGTCGCTGGAATCGGGCCGATACCCATCACGCGGGGGTCGACACCTGCGACGCCCCGTGTCCGCACCCGGGCCAGGACGTCGAGGTCGTGCTCGCGGGCGTACTCGGCGCTGGTCACGAGCAGGCCGGCCGCTCCGTCCGTCAGTGGTGAGGCGTTCCCGGGCGTGACCGTCGCTTCGTCGTCGTCAGCGAACACCGTCGGCAGGTCGGCCAGTGCCTCCATCGAGGTGTCCTCGCGTGGCCCCTCGTCGGCCGTAACTGTCCCCTCTTCAGTCTCGACCGGGACGAGTTCGTCGTCGAACCGACCCGAGTCCCGGGCGTCGATAGCCCGCTCGTGAGACCGCAACGCGAATCGGTCCTGGGCCTCGCGACTGACGTCGTGTTCGCGTGCCACCCGCTCTGCCGTCGCACCCATCGGCAACTCGTTTGCGCCGTAACGCTCCTCGATTGCGGGGTGGACCCAGTCCGAGAAGGGCACGCGACTCATGTGTTCGACGCCCGCGACGGGATAGACGTCGCCGTCGCCGGACTCGATTGCGCGGGCGGCGTCGACCAGCGTCGTCAGCGAGGACCCACACAGCCGTGAGAGGGTCGCACCCGGCACCGATTCGGGGAACCCGCCGGCAAGGAGGGACTGGCGGGCGAGGTTGCGCCCCTGTTTGTCTTCCTGGTTCGCACAGCCCAGTCGAAAGTCGTCCCACTCCGTCGCGGGCACCCCGGTCCGTTCTTCGAGTGCCGACAGTATCGTCACCACCAGGTCCTCGGGGTAGGTCCCGGCGAGTCCGCCGTCCTTCCGTGCCTGTGGCGTCCGTACAGCGTCGGCGATGACTGCCTCGCTCATTGTCCGGTACTCGTGGGCGAACCGGGATTAAGCGTTCGACTCGTTCCCGGACCAACATCCGAATGTCGCGAGCGGGCCGGACTGGCGAATCACAACTGTATTGACCGGGCAGGCGAACACCCGAGTATGGCAGCGTCGCGGGAGGGTCGGGTCGACGCATGAAGAACCCGCTGGGTGTACGACCGCAGGTCCTCGCGCTCGCGCTCGCACGGATGTCCGAATCGGTCGGCAATTCCTTTCTCATCGTCGTTCTCCCGCTTTTCATCGCCAGCGACTTCGTCACCGGCAACACCTTCGGGTTGACAGAGGTCGCCATCACGGGCATCGTCCTCTCGCTGTTCGGGTTCGTCAACAGCCCGCTCCAGCCGTTCACTGGCCGGCTTTCGGACCGCACCGGCCGGCGCAAGATATTCGTCGTCCTTGGATTGATACTCATCGGGACGGCGAGCTTTTCGTACTCGCTTGCATCGACGTACTGGCACCTCGTCGGGTTGCGCGTGCTCCAGGGCATCGCAGGCGCGTTGATTATCCCCACGACAGTCGCTCTTGTCAACGACCTCGCAGACGAGGGCAATCGGGGCGGGAACATGGGGACCTACAACACGTTCCGACTCGTCGGGTTCGGGGTCGGTCCCGTCGCTGCAGGCGGAGTCGTCGTCGCAGGTCCATACTCTATCTCGCTTTTCGGGACGACCGTTTCGATTTCGGGATTCGACGCCGCGTTCTACTTCGCCGCCTGCACGGCGACGCTCGCACTGGTGCTCGTGCTCGCGCTCATCCGGGACCCGGACATCGAGCCCCAGGAGTCGGATTCGGGGGCAGACGGCGGGGTGGCGGTCTTCGACCGGACGGGCGAGAACCTGTTCGACCCGGTGTTCACGCTCGGCGTCGTCTCGTTTTTCATGGCCGTCGGCATCGCCGTGTTCGCGACGCTCGGCGAGATCGTCAACGCCCGTCTCGACCAGGGTCCGACGTGGTTCGGCCTCCAGTTCGCCGCGTTCGTACTCGCCCAGATACTCCTGCAGGCCCCCATCGGCCGTGCGACCGACTTCTACGGCCGGAAGGCGTTCATCGTCGTGGGGACGACCCTGCTGATCCCGACGACGCTGGCCCAGGGGGTCGTCTACGACCCGTGGCTGATGTTTCTCGCCCGCTTCATGCAGGGGGTTGCCGGGGCGATGGTGTTCGCGCCCGCGCTCGCACTCGCCGGCGACCTCGCCCCGGAAGACCGGTCCGGGTCGACGCTCTCGGTACTGACGATGGCCTTCGGGTTCGGCGTCGCGTTCGGACCGCTCCTGTCCGGGTTCCTCGTCGAACTCGGATTCATCGTTCCCTTCGTCCTGGGTGCCGTGCTGGCGGCGGTCGGCGTCGTCCTCGTCATGACACAGGTCGAGGAGGTCATCGAACCCAGACGGTCGCTCCCGTTGATCGGCTGAAGGCTAGAGGTCCGAGACGATCTCTGCGAACTGTTCGGTCGGGAAGATACCCATCGTCTGTACGTCCAGGCCGTGCCGTTCCATGATCAGCGCGGCCTTGAGGACCAGGTCCCGCGACTGGGCATCGACGATCACCAGGAAATCGAACTGTCCGAGTGCGGCGTAGGATTGCTCAATCGAGACCCCGATCTCGTCGCACAGGTTGGTGATCTCACCCCACATCGACGCCATGTCCTGGGGGTTCTGCACGTTCTGCGTATCGAGCTGTGCGAGGAGCGCGTACTTGGTATACTCGTCTCTGCTGGACATCACCCGAGCTTGCATGTATCGATACGTTACTATGGAGACGTTTATCCGCGTAACATCACCATTATCCAGCGGTTTCTGGATATCAACGTGCTCAGTCGCGGGAGTCGTCCAGCCGTTTGGCTACCCGCTCCAGGTGGTCCAGCCCCACGATGGCGACGACGTCGCCCTCCTTCCGGAGGTCGTCGAGGCGGGCCGCCATGTGTGTCTCCCGCGTCGAATCCCGGATTCGCATCGCTTCCGAGGGGTCGAGCACGTCCAGCACCGACCGCGCCCGGTCGAGATACTGGCGTTCGTCGGCGGCCTGCGCTCCCGGGTCGTGACGCCAGTCGGTGTCGTACACTGCGGGTTCGTCGATCTCGATCCGGACCGACGCCAGCGAGGCGACCGAAGCGGCAACCCTGCAGGCGAGTGCCTGCTTCGTCGCCGAGAGGAGTCCCTCGCCGACGGTACGCATCGTCTCGCGTGACGCGTCCTCCTCGGAAAGCGTTCCGGCCAGTCGACGGACGAACGCCGCCGACGGTCCGTCGATACCGACGACCCGGTCGGTCGATGCGGCCTGGATCGCAGCACTCATCTCGCCACCGAACGAGGGCGGCGACCGCTCGTCCCGGGCGTACTGCCGGAAGAGCGGGAGCGACACTGGCGGCAGTTCCAGCGCCAGAACGTCCGGGCAACGACGGGAAACGACAGTCCGTGCCCTGAATTTGCTCGCAGGATGGTCGTGGACGACACCGACGAGTGTCACTGTCCCGTTCGTCCCGTCGACCGTCCGAATGTGCTCGCCCGTCAGTCTCGGGTCTTCGTCCATCGCGCTCATCTGGCGGATAACCGTCCCTTATTCGTCTCGCCGTTACTGGTAACCACGTCCTACGGGGGTTGCGAATGGAGTCAAATAAGTGTTTGGGCCCACGTATGCGGATGCGCGTCATCGAACGAGAGCGCCATCTGGTTCGGCGGCATTCGAAAGAGGTAAACCCTCTCTGACTGACTAGTCAGTCAATGGCGCAAGACCCGCTCGTCGAGGAGGAGATCATGGACGGGGTCTACCGGGCCCTCTGCAACCACGGGTACGCCGAGTTGACGATGCAGGACATCGCCGACGAGTGTGACAAGAGCAAGTCGCTCCTGCACTACCACTACGACACCAAGGAGGACCTGCTGGTCGCCTTTCTCGACCGGATGATGGCTGACTACGAGGAGAAACTGGAGTGTCGGTCCGACGGGGCACCGCTCGACCGTCTCGTGGAGTTTCTGGCGAGGTTCGTGTTCACTCCCGAGGACACGGAGCGTGCCTCCTTTCACCTGGCCCTGCTGGAGATGCGGTCGCAGGGGCCGTTCAACGAGCGCATCCGCGAGCAACTGAGACGGAGCGACGACCTCCTTCGCGGGACGGTCGCCGACATCCTCGCGGACGGGATCGAGGAGGGGGTGTTCAAAGCGGTCGACGTCGACGGGACGGCGGCGCTGGTCGTCGCCATGCTTGACGGCGCACGGACGAGACAGATCACCCTGAGCGAGGGCGACGTCACGGAGGACACCTACACCAGAACGGTCGCAGAGGGGGCGATACGGCACGTCGTCGAACCGTTGCTCGCGGCGGACGCCGAGGTGCCGTCGCTCGACGATGCGCTCGAAGCAGTACATGACTGATAGTGGTTGTTGTGAGTATGTACCGCCGTGGAGTCACTCCTCGCCCGTTTCAGCCGCCGAAACAGGGATACTTTCGCGCCGGGCCGAAACGAGTCACA
>PXQO01000109.1:37424-39160 GCA_003021285.1 Halobacteriales archaeon QH_2_65_14
GTCCGCCTCACCATCCTCTGGCTCGGACTGGGGCTGTCGCGGCTGGGACTCGTCGACAGGGACCGGGCGGTGAAGACGACAGAACTCGCCTGGCCGCGGGTCGTCACCGGCATCGCGCGGATGTCGAAAAACGCCGTCGACGTGGCGATGGTCGGCGTCGCCGTGGGGACGACGGCAGTGGCCGGCGTCGGCTTCGCCAGCCCGTTCTGGGGGCTCGCGTTCTCGATGGGTGGCGGCATCGCCGGCGGCACCATCGCGCTCGTCTCCCAGCGGTTCGGCGCGGAGGCATACGAGGAACTCGGGAACGCCATCCGGTCGAGTGCGCTGCTCGCTGTCGCGACGACAGTCCCGCTGGCGACAGCATTCTGGCTGTATCCGTCGGAGTTCATCTCCCTGTTGACCGACAACGAGCGCGCCATCGCCGAGGGAGCGACCTACCTGCAGGTCGTCGGCCTGGGCATCCCCTTTGCGGCGCTGAACCTGGTCGGGAGTCGGGCGCTGGTCGGCTGTGACGACGCCTACACTGCGATGCTGGTCCGTGCCGGCGGGGCACTCTCGAACATCGTCCTGAACGCCGTGTTCATCTTCGGTCTCGATATGGGCGTCGCCGGCGCGGCGCTGGGGACCGTCCTCGCAAACGTGGCCGTGACGTCGACGTTCGCGCTCGGTCTCTCGTGGGGCTGGTTCCCGGGTATCGGCGGGTTCCCGGTCCAGGTCGCGCCCTTCGGCTCGTACGTGAACCCCTCGATGCTCCGGGACCTCGTCGAAATTGGACTCCCCGTCGCGTTGCGGAACCTGGTCTGGGTCACGTTCCAGTTCCCGATGCTTGCCATCCTCGACCTCTTCGGCGAGAACACCGTCGCCGCGTGGGTCATCGCCCGCCGCATCTGGGGCGTCATGAACACCCCCGGCTGGGGGTTCGGGCTGGCCTCCTCCAGTCTCGTGGGGCAGGCACTCGGGCAGAACAACGAGGACGAGGCCGAAGCCTACGGGCGGGACATTATCCGGTTTGCGGTCGCGACCTACCTCGTCTCGGCGCTCCTGGTCGCGATCTTCGCCGAACAGATCGTCGTGCTGTTCGCGGACGACCCGACAAGCCCCGTGATCCCGCTCGCCCGGAACCTCGTGTATGCCGCCTGCTTCGCGGTCGTCTTCCAGGCAGTATCAGGTGCGGCTGCCGGCCCGCTCGACGCCAGCGGGGACACCCGCGTGCCGTTCGTCAGCCAGTTCATCGGCATGTTCCTGGGATCGATCCCGCTCGCCTACCTCGGGGCGAGTGGGATCGACGTCGGTTCGGTGACGCTTCCCATCGTGGGTGTCTCTACTCCCGGTATTGCGATCCCGGCGCTGGGCCTCTGGGGGCTGTACCTCGCGTTCGTCGCGGAGACGCTGGTTCCGGCCAGCATCAACTACTGGCGGTTCCGTACCGACAAGTGGAAACAGATCAGCGAGGCGTACCGCCCGGACGCAGTCCCGGCTGACGATTAGCTGATTGCAGGCGCTAAGCCCCCTCCCTCAAGGAGTCGTTCGAGAATCGAAGATTCTCGTGATCCCGAAAATCTCCGATTTTCGGACGACATCGCAGTCCGCGCAAGCGAACAAGAAGCGCAGTAGGGAGGGGATACAGCGTCCCCAGAAATCTCCGATTTCTGGTGTCTCGGAAATCAAAGATTTCCGATGAGTCCGCAGGAACTCCGTTCCTGCGAGATGCGAACGAGACGCGGAGCGTCTCGTCA
>PXQO01000110.1:0-15278 GCA_003021285.1 Halobacteriales archaeon QH_2_65_14
GTCCCGCGGACCGTTCGAACGGGCGAAGCCCGTGAGAAGACAGGGAGTGAGAGATGAGCGAGCGAATGGGAATGACCATGCTCGCGGATGCTTGCGACCGCCTCCGGCCGTCCGCCCGATCGCTTCGCTTTTGTCCCGACCGTTCGGGGGTGGCCTATGGAGATCGAACCGTTCTCGCTCGAACGCTGGTTCGACCAGTACGAACACGATGCCGACATCATGCTCGCCGAGAGCGGCATTCGGAGCCTCGATAGCAGCGAGTTCGACACCGACCCCGGCGAGCTGGGCTACGTGATCCCCACCGACGGCGACCCCGAATTCAAAGCCGAGATCGCCGCGCGTTACGACCGAGGGCCCGAGGAGATCGCGTTTACCTGTGGCACCCAGGAGGCGAACTTCCTCGCCGTTCTCGCCGCGATGGGCGAGGACAGCCACGCCGTCGTCGTTACCCCGACTTACCAATCGCTCCAGGCCGTCCCCGAGGCCGTCGGCGAGATCTCCCGCGTCTGGTTGGAGCCCCCGGACTGGAATCTCGACGTAGAGGAAGTGAGAGAAGCGATCCGACCGGAGACCGAGCTAGTGGTCCTCAACAACCCGAACAACCCGACCGGCCGCTATCACTCCCGGGAAATCGTCGAGACGCTATATGACGTCGCTGCCGCGAACGACGCCTACCTGCTCTGTGACGAGGTCTATCGCCTGCTCGCCGGGGAGACGGTACCGCCGGTCGCGAGCATGGGCGAGCACGGCGTCTCGACGACGAGCCTGACAAAGGCCTACGGGCTCGCGGGCCTGCGCTTCGGCTGGCTCTGTGGCCCGACCGAACTGCTCGGGGGGGCCCGGCAGTGGAAGGATTACACCACTATCTCGCCGCCGATCTTTGGCCAGCACGTCGCCCGTCAGGCACTCGGAGAGGAACACGAAGCCGATATCCTCGCCCGGAATCGCGACCTCGCCGCACGCAATCGCGAACGGGTACGGGAGTTCATCAGCGAACACGAGCACCAGGGCCTCACCTGGCACGACCCCGTGGGGGTGAACGGGTTTCTGGCCGTGCCCGATGGCTTCGAGAGCGGACGATCGTTCTGCCGGCGGGTCGTCGAGGAAGAATCGATCGTCCTCGCTCCTGGAGAGTGTTTCGCCGGTTTGTCCGGCGGCTCCGAGGAGGCCGGGACGAACTCGCCGAGCGACGTCCCCGATCTAGCGGTTCGGTCTGCCGTCCTCGGAGCTAGAGGAGGGCTTGTCTCGCCTCGGGGACTTCCTCGAACGACACCGCTGAGAGTGAGTCGAACGAGCCCCACTCGCTCGCCGATCGATTCCGCTGCTAGGGACTCCCGTTTCGATCGCTCGAGGCGTTCCAACCGGCAATAACGATCCCAGTTGGCCTTCGGGTCAGTAGCTCTCGGGGACCGAACCGGGCGCTCGGCGGTTCCAAACCGTTTATACAACGCGGTGGACTAACGCGCCTACATGGCGAGACAACAGTCCCAAGTACGGGAACTCGACGAGGGGAGTTACGTGATGATCGACGACGTTCCGTGCAAGATCACGGGGTACAGCACGGCGAAGCCGGGCAAACACGGCAGTGCGAAGGCACGCATCGAGGCGACGGGCGTGTTCGATGGGCAAAAGCGCTCGCTTTCCCAGCCGGTCGACGCGAAAATTTGGGTGCCGATCATCAACCGTAAACAGGGGCAGGTCATCGACGTCCGCGACGGCGAAATCCAGGTCATGGACCTGGAGACCTACGACAATTTCGTGATGCGCGCTGACGAGGAGAACCTGTCTGCCGACGACGAGATCGAGTTCCTCGAGTACGAGGACCAGCGCAAGATTATCTGATGTTCCCGGGTGCGGGTGCCGACCGTGGCGACGCGTCCTACGCCATCGTCGGAGCGCCGCTTGACGTCTCGACCACGTTCCGGCCGGGAACGCGATTCGGCCCCCGCCGTCTGTCTCACGTCGCGGAATCGTTCTCCGATTACGACCAGTACACCGACCAGCGGTTCACCGACCTCGGTGTCCACGACCACGGCGAGATCAGGCCGGGTGACGACGCCGCCGAGTACCTCCAGTTCCTCCGTGGAACGCTCGCCGACTACGCCGACGAGGGCGTCGTGGCGCTGCTCGTCGGCGGCGAACACACGGTCACCGTCGCGGGGGTCCGTGCGCTCGACCCCGACGTCTACGTCTGTCTCGACGCCCACCTCGACCTCCGGGAGTCGTACGCGGGCAATCCGCTCAACCACGCGACGGTCACCCACCACGCGCTCCAGGTGGCCGACGAGGCGGTGATACTCGGCGCACGCTCCGGGAGCGAAGACGGCTGGAACCGCGCCGAGACCGACGACAGCGTGACCGCGATTCCGCCCGAGGAGGTCCCCGACTGGGACCCCGCATTCGACGCCGACCGGGTCTATCTGAGCGTCGATGTCGACGCGGCCGACCCCGGGTTCGCGCCGGGAACCGGGACGCCCGAACCGTTCGGACTCGAACCGCGGACGATGCACGACGTCGTCCGGGAGGTCGCCCCGGCGTGTGTTGGGTTCGACGTCGTCGAGGTGAACGACCGCGACGACGGCCAGGCCCCGGCGCTCGCCGCCAAACTCCTCCGGGCGTTCGTGTTCGCCCACGCCGACGGAGCGAGCGAGTCCTGACTTCGACAGGCCCGTGGCCGCTGGCTTTTTTAGGGGATGGGTCAGTCTATTCCACATGGCACATCTGTCGTCGTGTTACTTCTGTGGGACTGCCTTCGATGAACCGTTGCAGGTGTATCGCGTTCCCCACTCGGAGGGGGACACGACAGTAACGCTGTGTTCGACCTGTCACCGAAAGCTCGATACGATTCTCGACGCGGGCGACGGTGCCGGGTACGAACAAACAGGTGCGGAGACAGCCCCCGAGGCCCTCGACGAGGACGGACAGGGTCTCGACGAGGTCGACCGGGACCTCGAAGAGATGAGCCGGGACCTCCAGGAGATAGAGGAGATGGACGAGAAAATCGAAATCATAGACGACTTCGACGGGATGGACGAGGAGAGAGAAGAGGGGAGTGCGGATATCGGCGGCGGGACCGAGTCGGTCGATGACGACGGCGCGAGAGGGTCGGACGATGGCGATGAGGGGGAGGGCCTACTCGAAAGCGAGTCCGGGGAGGCCGCAAACGACGGGACCGACGACCGCGACCGAACCGACGACTCGGCCGACCCCCTGTCGGAGCCCGGAGGAGCCACCGACGAGGCGGACGCGGCAGATTCGGGGGCGCAAGGGGGTACGGACGGGAAGTCGAAAGGCGACGGCGAGGCCGGGAGCGCACGAACGACCATCTCGGCACTGGAGTACAACAAGGTCATGCGTCTCCTCCAGAACAGGGAGTTCCCGGTTGAGCGACGGGAGATAGAGACGATAGCGGCGAACGCGTACGACCTCGCCGAGCGGGACTGTGCCCGGGTTATCGACCTCGCGGTGGACCGCGGCCTGCTGCGGGAGGAAGACGGGCAGTTACACCGGCCGGAAAGCTAGTCCTCGCCCCAGACGTCCGAGAGCGGGTGGTCCGCGACGTCGTCAGCCCGCGACCCCGACCGTGACCGCCGGTCGTCGCGCCCGAAGGTCCCCGTCCCCGAGACGGCGCTCACGGCATCGTCCGGCGAGAGCGGCGGAAGGTCGGGTCGCTCCATCCGCCGCACCTGCTCGGCGAACCAGTCGGGCATGTCGCCTCGCGCCCGGTCGAACAGGTCCAGCAGCGACGTGTCCGCGAGATACGTCGCGCCGTAGTCGTCGGGCGACCGGACGACGCGCCCGCAGGCCTGGATGACGGTCCGCAACGTTGCCCGGTAGTACCAGCCCCATTGGCCCGCTTCGAGCCGATGGGCGACCCGGGAGTCCCGGGTGTTCGGGTACGGGGCCTTGCAGAGCAGTTGCCACCGGCAGGCGTCGCCCGCCAGGTCGAGTGCCTCCTCCATCTTGACCGAGAGGAAAGCTCCTGAATCGCATAGGAGTGACAGTGAACCAGACCCTTCTCGTCGCGGTGGCGCTGCATGAGCCGGACGAGCGTTCGCGCGATGTCGGGGAGCGTCTCGTCGCGGTGTTCGTAGGTCATCTTCCCCTGCGTGACGTCGTACAGCGGCCGATTCTCCACGGGGAACGTGTGGGGCACCTCGACGAGCGCGACGTTCGAGGGGTCCAGCCCGACGCTTGCGGCGAAGGCGTCGCTGTCGAGCATCGTCGCCGAGAGCAGGGCGAACTTCCGGCCGCGGTCCCAGACGGTGTGTTTCAGGTACCGTTCGGGGTTCATCGGCTTGATCGTGACCGGTTCGCCCGCACCGTCGGGCTGGTCGACGACCCACGTCGTCGGACTCTCGGGGTCGCGGTACTCCTCGACGAACCACGTCAGCTCCGACCGGAGTTCGGTCAGCCGGTCGCGTTTCGCTACCTCCTCGGGCGAGAGTTCGGCGTTCCCGCTCAGCCCGTCGAGACCGCGGGTACAGATCGTGACGAGATACTCCGCATACTCGACGGCGTCGTCGAGGTCCTCGATGCGGTCCGGCCGGACGTCGGACCAGGGCGGAACGGTGTCGGGTCCGAGTTCGATGGTCGCGTACATCTCCGCCCAGTCGCCCAGGCCGTGGGCCTCGTCGATGACGACGACGTCGCGCATCCCGAAAACGTCCGAGCCGGCGGTCTGCATGAAGTACGCGAGCGTCATGGCCGCAATCGAGCGGTTGGCCGCGATGGCACGGTCCGAGAAGTACGGACAGCGGTGTTTGACCTGGCACTCGAACTCCCGTTCGCGGACGCAGGGTGCCCTGTTGACGGGCGTGGAGGTCTCCCCCGGAAGGATGCAACTGTAGTTGTTCTTGCCGCGAATGACGTTCAGGTCGTCCAGCAGCGGGTCGCTCGCCACGTCGTCGAGCTGGGACACCTGCGGGGTCGTGTAGTACGCGCCGATGGGTTCGGCGGGTCCGGCCTCGCCCGGCGTCGCCGCACAGCCCGCGACAGCGCGGGCGAGGAGGGACTTGCCGCTCCCGGTCGGTGCGCGAACGAGAACGACGTCGTTGCCCGCCGCGAAGGCATCCCGGATGTCGGAGAGGGCCCCCTTCTGGTTGCCGCGGTAGCTCGGCGCGGGAAACTCCTCGAAGATGCGCGACGTGTCCACGGTGATACTGGCGTCGTCGTGTGACTTAAACGTCCGGATTGCACCGGTGACGGCGAACTCGCGGTCCCGTGCTAGGCCCCTCTGGCCTTCTCGTCTTTGAGCACACTGGCCCCGGGGAGGTGTCCGGCCAGCTTGGTCACGTACCCGAGTTTGAACAGGCCGAACTGGGAGAGGATGCCCAGTGCGAACAGCCCGAGAAACAGCGGCGCGGTGGCGTCGAAGATGAGCGGGTCGGGGTCGAACGCGTCGGCCGCGTCGTTGACAGTCTCGATAGTGATCGACTGGGAGGCGAGTGCGGCCCCGACGAACGACGTGATGATGACCATCGTCGTGCGACTCATGAACATGCCCAGGAACGCGACGCCGACGCCGACGGCGAGCGCGACGAGGGCGGTCACGGCCAGCGAGGGGTCACCCAGGACCGGGTCCGCGGCCACAAGCCCGAGGTAGGTCCCGACGACGAATCCCATCGCGGCAATCGCCATCGAGAGGAGGACGTAGGTGACCCCGACCCCGATGACGGCCCCGACCACGACCGCGGCGGCCGTGGCGGCAAGCCCGTCGAGGGAGACGGCCCCCGCGAGCGTCGGGGCGAGGAGATAGCCACCGCCGCCGCCCAGGACTGCCCCCAGTAATCCCGCTCCGTACACCGATAGCCCCGCACCCGAGAACAGCAGGACTGCACCGCCGACGACGAGTGCGATTGCGATTGGCTCCATAGTTACGGGTTCCTGAGGAAAGGCCAAAATCTTTGTGCCCGTTAGGTTCACGAACCCACGGATTGCCGACGACTACCTGCGGGTATGTATCAGTTGGACTGTGACCGCCCACTGAGCCGTGCCGGTCACTCGATTTCACGAGCCACGCCCCGCTCGACCAGGATGTCGGCGTTCGTCGCAGGGAGTGTCACGACGTCGTTCCGTTCGAGGTCGTAATCGCGCTCGTCGTACCCGACGAACGTGTCAACGTCGTCCAGGACGTGGACCGTCTGCCGGTCCAGTGCCCGCGAGTCGGGCTCGCTGGCCGAGTGAGCGGGCCTGTCGGCGTCCGGCGAGTCAGGCGCGGCCCCTCCGGAACTGCGGCGTCCGGCGGTAGCCTCCGGTCCGCCGTCCTTCCGCACGGGGCGGGTCACGGTCCCGTCCGCACTCGCGTCCGGCGACCGCTCACCCCGTCTGTCATCCTGGAGACCGGCGGCCTCCGGCGGCTCGGACCCCCCAGACGGTCCCGACGGGTGCGGGTCACCGGTTCCGTCCGTCGGTGGCGAGTCCGGCCCCCGGGACCTGTCACCACCCGCGTCGGCGGAGCCAGCGGGTGGGCCATCCCCACCCATGACGTCCGCCGCGGAGACGCCGTCGTCAGCCGTCGCCCTGTCGGACCCTGTACCCTGGGGCGGCGTCTCCCGTCCCGGCGACGGTTCGTCCGCGCCGTCGGTTTCCCCCCCAGTCGCGGTCCGGGACGACGGAGTCGGGTCACCGCCGTCGAGGATTTCCAGGACGTGCTCCCGGTTGGCCTTGATGTCACCGACGAGTTCGTCGAACAGTTCCTGTTCCTCGACCGACGCGCTTCTCGTAAATCGCTTCGACCGTCTGCTCGGCGGTGTTGATCTCGTCGGTCAGCTGTTGTACTTCCGGCGAGTCGAACGGGTCCTCGACCCTGTCGGCCGCGCGGTCGCGCTCGGCGTGGAGCTGCCGGATGAACTCCCCGGCGTCCGCGTAGAAGGACTCGCGCAACTGCTGGAGCTTGTCAGTCTGTCGCTCCCGGTCGCGCACCGATTGGAGTTCGTTCAGGTCCATGCTGTCCCGCGCTCACGCTCTGGCATTCGTTCAGGCTCCCCTGTCACCGCGCTGGCTGTCATTCTCGCGCCTTCTCGGCGCGTCCCCGAGCCATCAGGAACACACCGAGGTACTCCGGAACGGTATGAACAGCCTCCTGAAGTGTAAAACTGTCGGCGTCGAGTTCGACCGTTCCGCCGTCTGTCACCTCGACTGTGATGTCGTGTCCCCGGAACGTCTCCGGGATGGCATCGACCAGCGGGTCGAACCCGTCGAGTTCGGCCGCGGGAATCGGTCTGACTGCCAGCCCGCTCCCGCCGTGCAGGCTCCCCGGAAGCCGGATGAGACGGTTCGTGTCCGTCGAGACGGGTTCGTCTATCGGGGCGTTCTGGTCGGCGACGACCCTCGGGACGAACTGTCCGGCGAGGTTCTCGAAGACGTTGTGCGCCGAGAGGTTCCCCCGCTCGATCTCGACGAACCGGTTTTGCGTGAACTTGTAGGCCGTGCGCGCCTTCTTTTCGCCGACCCCCTCGTAGGTCTGGAGGCGCTCGACTGCCTCCGCCTCGTCCATCTCGCGGACCTCCGCCATGAGCGAGAGCAGTTCCCCGTGGATGCGTTCGCCCCAGCCGCCGTCCGTGGGGAGGTACCGGTTGTTCGCCGGGCTCTCGCGGCCGACAGTCCCGCCGACGGTCTCCTCCTCGACGAGCGCGTCGAACCCCAGGCCGATACCCCGGACGTAGTCGACGATCTCGCGGCGGGCATCGCGGTCGAGGTGCTGGACGTTGTCGTCCCGGACGTGGACGTGATAGCCGCGACTCCCCGAGAAGACGATTGTGAGGTCCTCGAACGCGAAGTCCTCGCGCAGGAAGTCGAGCAACCGCCGGAGTGCGTCCTTGCAGGCCGCGAGCATCTCGGCGTAGCTGTCGTCGGGCGAGGTTCCGGGCAGGTGGTCGGCGTCGAGGTCGAAAATCAGGTCCGAGGAGAGCCACCCCTTCCCGTCCATCGTCGTCTCGCTGGGGTTCTCGTACCGGCCGGCCGAGAAGTAGACGTGCTTGGGACGCTCGCGGACGAGAAAGTCCCCGAGGTCACCCAGGTCGAGCAGCGAGTTGTGGCGAACGTACGTCTCACCGGGGCCCTCGGTCCAGGGGACGTATCCCCACTCCCGTGCGTGTGCATCGGGGGGCGAATCGATCCCGGTCTGGCGATAGTAGTCGCCGAACCGCCCCCGCAGGTACGCTAGCGTCCGCTCGTGCACGATGGCCTGTTACTCCAGGGCCACAATAGCGTTTGTGGTCAGGGCGGGGAGGATGTCAACGTCCGAGAAGACTGCTGAGTTTCTCCCGGATGCCCTCGCCTTCCCCGAGCTGGAGGTAGTAGGCGTCACCGCCGTCCTCGTAGTAGTTCCTGACGTGGCGTTTGACCTCGAACCCGAGGGACTTATAGAAGTTGAGCGCGTTGCGGTTGGTCGTCCGCGCGTGGCATGTCACCGTGGTGTTGTCCTGCGCGACCCTGGCGACGAGCCGTTTCCCGAACCCCTGTCCCCGGTAATCGTCGTCGACGGCGAGAAAGAGGATGTATCCGTCGCGGCGGACGGCGGCGAACCCGATGAGCCGGTCGTTGGTCCTGTCGACGTACAGGTAGCCCTTCGAGCGGCGATAGGCGCTGGAAAAGAAGTTCTTGCGCTGTCTGAGAACCCCCTCGGAGCGCCGGATGCGCTCCTTGAGTTGCCAGACTCGTTCCACGTAGTCGTCGCTCCCCGGCCCGACCTCCTGGCTCTGGATGTTGACACTCACTACCCGTACCTTACGTCGGATGGATAATAATTCCTGCGCGTAAGAACAGAATACTACCCACAAAGGAAATTGATAGTCACAGGAAGCATGCAAAACGAGCACGAGAGTGGAGCCGGCGGACGTGACTCGCGTCGGCCCGTTCCTGGAGCGCAATACTTTCGAGTTTACTGGCCGTACATCCTGGTGGGAATGTCGTACGAACTCCGCGACCACACGGCGGACGTTGCGGTCGAGGCGACGGGCGAGACGCTCGGAGAGACGTTCGGAGCAATCGCCGACGGGATGGCGGCCGCCATGTGCGAGGACGGCCCGGAGAGCGGCGACCGGTACGACCTCGCGGTCACCGCCAGGAACCGGGAGGCCCTGCTGTTCGACTACCTGGACGAACTCATCTACGAGCGCGACGTGCGGTCGGTGCTCCCCGTCGACAACCATGGAACCGTCGAAGCAGTGAGCGACGGGTGGCGTTTCACCGGGAGCTACCGGGGTGTCCCGCTCTCGGACGTTGTTGCGCGCGACCTGAAGGCCGTCACGTACTCGGAGATGGAGATAACCGAAACCGGGGATGGCTGGTGCGCGTACGTCGTCTTCGACGTCTGAGTTCGCATAGTCGCGGACCCGGTCGGTTCAACCACTATCACACCAGCGCCGAGTCCAGGTATCCCGTCACCGCCGAGGAGACCACGCGCGTCGAGGGAGGCCAGCCGGACGGCAAACGGGCGAGTGAGGCGAAGAAGCGAAGTGAGTCAGGCGAGAACATCGACGTGTGAAAGAGTTCCAGCGCAAGCAGTTACTGGAGCGCGTCGAGCGGGAGGGGGCGACTGTCGGGGCGGACATCCCCGAGCGCATCACCGTCCAGGGTGAGGAGGTCGACCTCCAGGAGTTCGTCTTCGAGATACGGCGACGGGAGACGGTGCCGTCGGGGGAGCGCGAGCGCGTCGAGCAGAGGAGGCGGACATCACCTACGAGGAGGGCGAGCGTCTCGCCAGCGCCATCATCGGCATCGACCGCGCGCTGAACGCGCTCGAACAGCTCGGCCCGGTCGACCTCGAACGCGAGACACAGCGCCAGGAGACTGCCGACCGCAAACGCTGGATGAAGTTCCTCAAACAGGCGCTGGGCCGAGAAGAGGGGAGCGCGAGCCACGGCGTCTCCCGGGGGCGTCGGCGATGAGACGCAACGACGAGGTGGCCCGCAGGCTCGAAGAGTTCGCCGACCTGCTCGAAGCCAGCGACGTCGAGTACAAACCCCGTGCCTACCGGCGGGCGGCCGAGAACATCCGCGAACACCCCGTCGACATCGAGGAACTCGTGGGGGAGGGCGAGAAAGCAGTCGCCGACATCGACCGCGTCGGCGATGCCATCTCCTCGAAAGTCGTCGAGTACATCGAGACGGGCGAAATCGCGGAACTGGCGGAACTGCGTGCGGACCTGCCTGTCGAGATGGACGCGCTCACGAGCGTCGAGGGCGTCGGCCCAAAAACCGTCGGGACGCTGTACGACGAACTGGGCATCCGGACGCTCGACGACCTCGAAGCGGCCGCCGAGGCCGGCCGGATACGCGAGGTCAAGGGGTTCGGCCCCAAGACCGAGGGGAACATCCGCGAGGGCATCGCGTTCGCACGCCAGGCCCACGAGCGCCAGTTGCTCGGGGAGGCCCTGCCCCGCGGCGAGCGCGTCAGGGAGTTCCTCTCCGGGATGGAGGCCGTAAAGCGGTGTGCACTCGCCGGGTCGCTCCGGCGCTGGCGGCCCACAATCGGCGACGTGGACGTGCTGGCCGGGAGCGACGAACCCGACGCCGTCGTCGAGGCGTTCACGAACTATCAGGCCGCGACGGACGTCATCGAGGCGGGAACGGTGAAGGCCAGCATCCGCGTCGAGTCCGTCCGGGTCGACCTGAGGGTCGTCGACGACGCGGACTTCGGCGCTGCCCTCCAGTATTTCACCGGGAGCAAGGACCACAACGTCGCCGTCCGGAACCGCGCCATCGAACGCGACCTGAAGGTCAACGAGTACGGCGTCTTCGACGTGTCGGGGCTCTCCGGCGAGGAGGCGGACGACCAGCGTGCCGGCGAGCGGAGCGCCGGCGAGACGGAGAGGGGGATGTACGAGGCACTCGACATGGCGTGGCCGGAACCCGAGTTGCGCGAGAACCGCGGCGAGGTCGAGGCCGCCGCCAGCGGCGAGTTGCCCGACCTCGTGACCGTCGAGGACGTCCGGGGCGACCTGCACGTCCATACGGACTGGTCGGACGGCAACAACACCATCTCCGAGATGGTCGCGGGTGCCGCGGAGTTCGGCCACGAGTACGTCTGTCTCACCGACCACGCGACCGGACCGGGCATGGTCGGCGGCGTGGGCCTCGACGACGACGAACTCCGTGAGCAACTCGCGGAGATACGCGCCGTCGCGGACGACGCCGACATCGACGTGTTCGCCGGCGTCGAGGCGAACGTCGACATCGACGGGGGCATCTCCGTGGGAGACGACCTGCTGGCGGACCTGGACGTGGTCGTCGCATCGCCGCACTCGGGGCTGGACGGCGACGGAACCGAACGGCTGGTCGCCGCCGCCGAGCATCCGGGGGTCGACGTCATCGGCCACCCGACTGGACGGCTCCTCAACAGTCGCGCGGGGATGAACATCGACGTGGAGCGCCTGGCGACCGTGGCGGCCGACCAGGGAACTGCGCTGGAGATAAACGCCGACCCGCGCCGACTTGACCTGACCGGTCGGCTGGTCAAGACCGCAATCGACGCAGGGGCGACAGTAGCGGTCAACACCGACGCGCACGCCCCCGCCAACTACGGGTACGTCCGCTACGGCGTTCACACGGCCCGCCGGGGATGGGCCGAAGCCGACGACGTACTCAACACCCGGGAGGTCGACGGCCTGCGTTCGTTCCTGGAATGACCCGCCTGTTCGTCGACGCGATGCAGCAACTGTAATGGCCGGTCGAATCCACAACGCGGATATGGTCGCTCCGATTACCGGTGACCAATGACGCTCTCGGAGAAGGACCGCAAGCGGCTCGCGGACGTCGTCGAACTGCAGCCCACGAAGAACGCGGAACTCCAGGAACGGTGGGGGATGGACAGCGGCAGCGAGGTGCACAGCTATCTCGAATCCGAACTCGGGGACTACTACTACCGCGACGAGAACAGCCTCATCTGTGCGACCCCCGAGGCCGAACGGCTCGTCGGCGAAGGGGACGACACAGGGACGCGGACGCTCCCCGGAACGGAACTCGAACGGGCAATCGTCGAGGTACTGCCGGGCCCCGAGGAGGAATCACAGAGCGTCGTCTCGACGCTCCACGACGCTGTCCGCTCCGCGCTCCACACGCTCTCTGACAAGGGTATCGTCGAGCAGATTCGCAAGACGGTCCCTACCTTCCGACTCGCACTCGACCGCGGGAAAGTCGAGATAGAAACCCGGAATTCGTGAAGCCGCCACGTTACCATCCCTCGCCAGGCGGCGACCCATAGACGAGTAGCCGGGCCAACAGTGAACCGATGCGTATATACTCGTTCCCCGAGTAACAGTACCTGTATGAGTAAAATGAAAAAAGGCGTGGTAGCTGTGGCCGCACTGATCATCGGTGTACTGACGTTCCGAACAGTACGGAGTCGCCGTTCGAAGACGGACGACGCAATCGACGAGTAACAATCCTGGATTCGGGTAGCTAACAGCTCCCCACCGTATTATCGGCCCCTTTCGACGCTGTATTCTGCGCCAAGAGTAACAGGTACTGATAGGGTCCTGTCACCGACTGAACGCCCGTGTTGAGTGTCCGGCGGTGAAAATCACCCAACCCTACGAGTACTTCCGCTCGGAGGAATCGAGGTCGAGCGCGTCGTAGAACTCCTCGTCGATGCGGTTGCGTTCGGCCAGCCAGTCCGCGTAGTCCTCGCGGGACTCGGGATACGCCCAGTAGTGGTCCTCGTAGGTGTCGACGTAGGTCCGCGTCGTGCGAAAGCCCGAGAGCGCCTCGTATAGCTCCCCCATCGAGACGTCGAGGTGCTCGAACGTTCCGGAGCGGTAGTGCGAGACGACGTTTTTCAGGACGCCGAGGCCGATGGAGAGCTTCGCGGAGAGGTCGTCGAGTTTCGTCTCCGTGCCGACGATCTCCCGGAGTTCCTCCTCGGGGAGAACCGCCGTCATCGCACGCAGGATGGGAATGCCGATTGAGCCCGCGGCGACGTTGAACGGGTCTCGCGCGGCGAGTTTCGTCCCCTCGCCGTGTTCGACGTACAGGTAGTAGTTGTGGTTCCAGAGGCCGCTCTCGCTGACGTCGCCGTCCGCGACGGCCTCGGCGGCGGTCCGGCCGGCCGAGTAGCCCGAGAGGGCCGCGCCGCGGATACCCTTGCCCGTTATCGGGTGCGTCGTTCCGGCCCCACAGCCGGCGGCGAGATAACCCGGGGCGACCATCGAATCGAGCGGACGGCGGAGGGCCAGTGCGGCACCGAGTTTGTTCTTCTTGCCGAACTTCTCGTCGATGACCGCCCGGTCGAACTCGGGGCGACTCGCCAGGTCGCGTTTCAGCCTGTCGGCGAGCGCGATGGGTTCCTTGTTCATCTGAAAACCCAGTCCGACGTTGATGACCCGGTCGGTCCGCGGGAAGTACCAGATATACCCCATTTCCTCTAAGGGTTTGCCGACGATGGCGTTCGCGTACTCGACGGGCTTTTCCGTCTCGATGATCTCGCGGTACGCCGACCCGAAGTGGGTGTAGTGGGGCTTCTCGAAGGTGACCCCGCCCGGAGCGTCGAGCGCGTCGTACTCCACGAGGTCCTGCATGATCGACTGTGCACCCGCAGTGTCGATGACCACCTCACCCTCGTAGCGGACGGGTTCGCCGTCCCTGATCGCTTCCACGCCCTCGACGCGGCCGTTCTGGACGACGTCGTTGACGACAGTGTCGTAGTGCTGGGTGACGCCGAGGTCACCGGCCTGGTCGAGGAGTCGCTGGCCGAACTCGTAGCGGTCGATGACGTTGCTGTTGGTGTCGTATGGCAGGACCTTCCGAACGCTCAGTTCCTCGTCCCACCACTCGATCCGGTCGATGTTGCCGTCCGCGAGCACCGCCTCGTCGCTGACGATGGCGTCCATATCGATTGGGCCGGGGTACTTCTTCGGGTCGGTCGGGCTCTTGATGGCGTCTCCGCAGGCGATGAACCCGCCCTCGTCCGCCGACTTCCGTTCGAGCTGGACGACCTCAGCGCCCGCGGACGCGGCCGTCGCTGCCGCGAAACAGCCGGCGATTCCCCCGCCGACCACGATGACTTCGTAGGCTTCAGTGGCCATGGACTCGTCTATGGTTGTCATTCCGTGATTGTCAATGTAATTCTTTGGAGTTTCATCCGCCGTACTATCAACTGAGAGACTCGTTTGGCGGCCCCAGCACTGCGTTTTTCCCGGTCGGCATCGAAATAGCTGGCATGACAACGACCGAAATCTATCCGGCGGTCGAGGAGACTGCCGAGAAGATCGCCTCGATGGAAATCAGGGGAGCGGCGACCATCGCCACAGGAGCGGCGCGGGCGCTTCGGACACAGGCAGCGGAGAGCACGGCGAGTGAACCCGCCGCGTTCGAGCGGGAGATGCGGGCGGCGGCGCGACACCTGCTCGATACCCGCCCGACAGCGGTGAGTCTCCCCAACAGCCTCCGGTACGTCCTCGAACGGATGGAGGGCCACACCGTCGAGGAACTCCGCGTGTCGACGGTCGCCGGGGCCGACGAGTTCTGCGAGCGACTGGACACGGCCCAGGACGACCTCGGAGCCGTCGGTGCGAACCGCCTGAACGACGGCGATTCCGTCCTGTTTCACTGTCACTCGACGGACGTGATGTCCTGCATAGAGGTTGCCCGCGAGCAGGGGAAAGACCTCCACGCCATCGTCAAGGAGACGCGGCCGCGCAAGCAGGGCCAGATCACCGCGCGACAGCTCCGGGAACTGGGCGTGTCAGTCACGTTCATCGTCGACGGCGCTGCCGGCCGGTATCTCGACGACGCCGACCACGTGTTCGTCGGCGCGGACTCCATCGCGGCCGACGGCTCGGTCGTCAACAAGATCGGGACCCGCTCGCTCGCCGTGATTGCCCGCGAGCGCGACACGCCGATAGTCGTCGCCGCACAGACGCTGAAACTCGCCCCCACGACGCTGTCGGGCCACTCCGTCGAGATAGAGATGCGCGACGAGAGCGAGGTCATCAGCGAGGACGACCGGGCCGAAATCGGCGACATCGAGGTCGAGAACCCGGCGTTCGACGTGACGCCCCCCCGGTACGTCGACGCCATCGTCACGGAACGCGGCCAGTTCCCCCCCGAGAGCATCGTCGTCCTGATGCGGGAACTGTTCGGGGAACAGACCAGTACGCCGTGGCAGGAACCGGCCTGATGGTGGTTGTTGCGAGTTTGTATGAACGACACCTCGAATCCCCCGGACGCGGACGCCGAACGGAACTGTTCAGATAAGAGATTCTCAAAGAGAACTGCGACCAGCATGAAAGCCCCGGCTTGCTGAACTCCCGCGACTCGTTGCGGTCCTCGGCCTGG
>PXQO01000110.1:15322-34034 GCA_003021285.1 Halobacteriales archaeon QH_2_65_14
CACCGCAGTGCAACGAGGAGCGCAGTGAGTCGGAGCCGGCGAGCGCTTCGGGGCTTTCATGCTGTTTACAACTCCAGTATTGCTTATCTGAACACTACCCGCCGAACGTGGGAAAGACTTATCGGATAGTACCGAGCAGTCCCACATCGGTTCGGAGAGTGGAGCCAGGAGCATGTCATCACGAACAGTCGTCTGTGCCGGGCACGTCAACTGGGACGTGACGCTGTACGTCGACAGGTTGCCGTCGCCGGACGGCGAGTCGGTCATCACCGACCAGGTGCAGTCCGGGGGCGGCAGTGCCTCGAATACGGCCGTCGTGTTCGCCGGACTCGCCCTCCAGCCCGTTTTGCTCGGGAGCGTCGGTGACGACCGGTACGCCCGCCTGGTCCGCAAGGAACTCTCGGACGTCGGCGTCGACTGTACGAACCTCAAGCGGGCCAGCGACGGGGAGACCACCGTCAAGTACCTCGTCGTCGACGAGGAGGGCCGGGTGATGGTCCTGGCTAACGAAGGAGCCAACGAGGCGTTCGCGTCGGGGGACCTGCCCGAAGAGACGCTAGCGGGCGCGTCACACCTCCACCTGACCAGCCAGCGACCGGGGACGGCGTACGAACTCGCACGGGACGCGGTCGCCGCGGACATCCCGGTCAGTTTCGACCCCGGGCGACGGCTCGGTGCGCGCGACTACGGGGACGTCATCCGCCTCGCCGACGTAGTTTTCCTCAACGAGGAGGAAGCCGACACGGCCCGAAAGGAAGGGTTGCTCGCCGAGAACGACAGCATGACCGTCATCAAGCGCGGCGAGGGCGGTGCCGAGGCCCACGTCGACGGACGGACCATCACACATCCGGGGTTCGACGTCGACCCGGTGAGCGGGCGCTCGAAGTCGGGAACGCGTGTGGCGCGCTCGCCGTCCGGTCGTTCGGCGCGCGAACCAGGCTCTCGGCGTCGGACGTCGAGAGGTATCTCGACAACTGACCCGGGAGAGACCGGACTGTCGAACGCCGACCCGACCCATCTGCCGTCCACTTTCGCCCCGGGGCACTGCTATAAGATGACAGCCTATCACCATTCTTCTGTGACAGACCCATCGCTCACACACGTCAGACTGCTCGTGGAGTCCTACGGTGCCTGCTTCCGGTTCTACCGCGACGTTCTCGGGTTCGACCCGACGTTCGGTGACGCCGACAGCGGGTACGCGGACTTCGAAACCGGGGACGTGACACTGGCGCTGTTCGATGCCGAGGAGATGGCCGACGCGCTCGACGACCCACCCGGTGGGGGACGGGGGCGGGACAGTTCGTGTATCGTGCTCCGGGTCGAGGACGTCGAGGGGAAAGCAAGCGACCTCCGGGAGAGCGGGGTCGACATCGCCGCTGGCCCGGCCGACCATCCGGAGTGGGGTATCCGGACCCTCCACGCACGGGACCCGGATGGAAATCTGATAGAGTTCAACGAACCACTGGAGTAGCCGGTGGGGTTCAACGAATCACTACCGTCGCTCCAAGCCTCACTCCGGGAGTGACGCGGCGAGGTGTTCGAACTGCTGGCGGAACCGCGCCTCGGCGCGTCCCCTGGCGAGTTCGGAGAAGTCGGCGAACGCGGCGTCGAAGCCGGCCATTCGCCACAGGAGCGTCCCGAAGTGGTACACCGCCCGCCGGCGTTCGAACCCCTCGTCGGGTTCAAACGGCCGGTGGCGGCGGTAGCCCTCGTAGAGTTTGCTCCGGAGTCGTTCGCGGGTCTCCTCGTCCTTGAACGCGGGGTCGATGAACAGGAAATCCGTCCGGGAGATGTGATATTCGGGGTCGGCGGCCAGCGCGAACTACCAGTCGAGCACCGCCGAAATCGGCTCCTCCGCGGCACCGTCGAACAGGACGTTCGCCGGCCGGAAGTCGTCGTGGACGAGCCGCGGGACGGCGTCGCTCTCGATGACGCCGAGGTTCGCGTCGACGTGCTCGCGGGCGGTTTCCTGGAGGTCCTCGAACGGTGAGTTCTCGAGCCGGTCGATGTAGCCGTGAGCGAGCTCCCCGAAAAACTCCCGCCAGTCCCACGAGAAGTCGTCGACGACGAGGTGGCCGTTGTCCAGTGCGAGGCGGCCGAACCCCTCGAACCCGATTTCGGCGTGCATGTCGCCCAGAATCGCCCCCGCGTGTTCGATGACCTCCTCGCGCTGGGACTGCTCCAGGTCGCCCATCGACTCGACGAGGTTCTCCCCGCTGACCCGTTCGGTCACGAAGTACGGGTCCACGTCGAGTTCCGGGTTCGCCCTGAAGACGAGTATCCGCGGGACGGGAATGGCGGTTCTGTCTGCGACGTACTCGTGAAGGAACGGTTCGAGCGCGAACGCGGGGTCCCCCGACTGGAACTTGACGACCACTTCGTACTCCTCGCCGGCGTACTCCAGCGTGACCAGAAACACCTCTCCCTGGTGGCCGGCCGTCGGCCGTTCGAACGTGAACCTGTCGTAGTCCGGCCCCGACTCGTCCAGCACCGCCCTGATGTCCCGTTCGGGGGTCGACACAGCACGTTGTTGAACGGTGGGTAAAATAAGTGTCTCCCTTTTCGAAGATACGCGGCCGTGACAGTTCAGGTCGTCCGCGGGCTGGATGGAGAACGGACACACGAGGTCCGTGTCCAGCGGTTCGTACCCGGTGTCGAGGAAGTCCTGGGACCCGATGGGAGCAGACACAGCACTGTCGGCCGTTCACGCCGCGGAGTTGAGGAGGTTGAGCGGGTCCACCGTCGCGTGGACGAGGACGATAACCCACAGGCTCCCCGAGAGGACCTAGAGGACCGTCACTGCCAGGGCGGGCACGCCGATGTAGAGCGTCTCCTCGAACGAGAACGTCTCACCGACTCCGTTAGGCCGGCCGTTGGCTCTGGCGCTTGGACGCGGTCAATCTGTGGGAAAGCGAAACTCGGTAGCGCTCTACAGCGCGAGGAACAGCATCAGCGTCAGCACCGCAGTCAGAAGGAGAATGGAGGTGCCGATGCCGGCGCGGATGTACAGCCGGGAGGGGGCACCGCCGTCGGCGGGGTGTTCGCCGCTCCAGGTGGGCCGGAGCGACTGGGGCAGGTGACGGCTCGCCCGGAGGACGGCCAGCGTCGGGTTGGCACCGACCCAGTAGCAGACCCGGACCAGGCGGACCGCAAACCGGTCGACGGCCGCGAACAGTTCCGTGACGCCGACGACGAGCACCCGGCCGCCGTAGAAGAACCCGCGGTTGTAGAGGTAATCGACGTCCGGCACGCGGCCGACGTGATGGAGCGGGCCCTTCAAGACGGCGAACGCGACCAGCGCGATGAGCGCGAGACCGACGCCCTCCGCGATGTGTGGTCCGGTGAACGTCGTGTAGTGGTACTCGCCCTGGAACGGAAGCAACTCGAACAGGAGGTTCGGCCAGACGCCGAACAGGACACACAGCCCCGCGACGGAGACCAACGCGACGCTCTGGCCGCGATTGGCGTCCCTGACCATCCCGCCGTAGTTCCCCTCCAGGAACGCGAAGTAGCCGAGTTTGATAAACGAGAGGAACGTGCCGACGCCGCCCAGCACGAGGAGATACCAGAGCGCTTCGAGGTGTTTCTTCTCGGCAGCGCCGATAATCATGCCCTTCGAGACGAAGCCGTTGAAGCCGGGGAAACCGGCGATAGACAGCGCCGCAATCCCGAACGTGATGGCGGTGATGGGCATGTGCTTCCCGAGGCCACCGAGATTGTCGAGGCTCTCTCTGCCGGTCCGGTAGATGATGACGCCCACCGTCATGAACAGGAGTGCCTTGTAGAGGATGTGGTTGAAGACGTGGCCGAACGCGCCGGCGGTGGCGAGGGCGGCGTACTCGCCGGTTTCGCTGGCGTGGCCGATTGCGAGGCCACCGAGACCGACGCCGGCCACCATGTACCCCACCTGGGACTGGATGTGATAGGACAGCAGGCGGCGCATGTCCGACTGGAGCAGGGCGGTAAATGCGCCGAAGACGGCCATCGCGCCGCCCATGTAGGCGATCCAGAGGTGGCCCTCGGGGAACGCCCGGAACATCCCGTAGACGCCGGTCTTGGTCGTGAAGACACAGAGGAAGACGCTCGCGGCGATGTGCGGCCGGGGGTAGGTGTCCGGGAGCCAGGCGTGCAGGCCGACGAACCCGACGTTGACGCCGATGCCGACGGCCGCCATGGCGGCGGGAACCCCGGCGACGATGCCCGGGTAGGCGTCGAAGGCCACCTCGCCGACCTCGGCGTAGTGCCAGACGATGGCCGCGAGCAGGAGGCTCCCGCCGATGCCATGGAGGACCGCGTACCGGAAGCCCGCCCGGACCGCGGCACCGCCGTAGTGCCACACCAGCAGCGTGCTGGTGACGGCCATGAGTTCCCAGAAGAAAATCAGCGTCAGCCAGTCGCCGGCGTAGACGGCCCCGAGGCTCGTCCCGACATACGAGAGGGCGAACGCCGTCTGGTGGCTGTCCGCGTCGCTAGCATAGGAGTAGACCACCGCGACAGCGCCGATGAACCCGAAGATGAGTCCCATCAGGCGCGAGAAGTCGTCGACGTTGTACAGGATGGCCTCGAACTCGCCGAACAGCGTCACCTGGAGATGGGCACCCGCCGGGGCCAGCCAGGCCATCGCCGCGACGCCGCCCGTCGCCGCCACGCCGAGCGCGTGTCCGAGTCGCCACGGAAGCACCGCCGCGAGCGCCGCCGCGACCAGGACCAACGTCGCCGGCGGAACGACGTCGAGGACCATCAGGCGCTCACCCCCTCGGCGACGAGTTCGATGAGTTCGAGGAAGGCCGCTTCGTAGGGGAGGATTCCGAGGACGATGGAGCCGGCGGCGATGGCGAGTATCGGACCGAGCATCAGCCACGACCCCTCACCGCCGGTCCAGCCGGCACGGTCCCAGCCGCCGGGTCCTGACCCGCCGTGGTGGTCATCGTGCTCGTGGTCGTGGTGTGTGTGGTCGGCGTCCTCGTTGTCGTGACTTTCGGCGTCCTCATTGTCACGAGCATTCTCGCCGGGAGCGGGTTCACCGCCATCGGCGATGGCTTCAGAGTCGTCGGCTGTCGCCGACCGCCCGAGGTACCCGCCGAGGGGTCCTTCGACCAGCGGTTTCCCGTCTGTGGCGGCGTGGGACTCGAAGAACGCGCCGTAGACGATGGGCCAGAAGTACGCGATGTTGAGGACGCCCGATAGCACCAGGACGACCGCAAACACCGCCTGGCCGGCCTCGACGGAGCCGACGAGCAGGAACCACTTGCTGACGAACCCCGCCACGAGCGGGATGCCGGCCATCCCGGCCGCCGCGACGGCGAAGGCGGTCATCGTCAGCGGCATCCGCTTGCCGATGCCGTTCATCTCGCTGATGTAGTCGGTGTGGGTCTCGACGTGGATGATACCCGCGCAGAAAAACAGCGTGAGCTTCATGAACGCGTGGGCGGGGATGTGGAGCAGGCCGCCCCTGACGACGGTGTCGAGGCCGACACCCGCGACGGCGGCCGGGCCAGCAAGCCCCAGGCCGAGGACGATGTAGGAGAGCTGACTGACCGTCGAGTAGGCCAGCCGGCGCTTGAGCCGGTCGGCCCGGAGCGCGATGATGCTCGCCGCTGTGAGCGTGAACGCGGCGACGGCCGCGAGGACGATTCCGACGCCGAGTTCGCCGACCAGTTCCGGCTCGAACACTTCCAGCACCACGCGGGCGATGCCGAACACGCCGCTCTTGACGACGGCGACGGCGTGCAGCAGGCCGGAGACGGGTGTCGGTGCGACCATCGCGTCGGGCAGCCAGGAGTGGAGCGGCATCAGCGCCGCCTTCACCCCGAACCCGGCGGCCAGGATGGCGAAGGCCGCCCGTGCAAGCGTCGGGTCGGCACTCGCCAGTCCCGCAGCCGTCTCGCCGAAGGTGGTCGTCCCCGCGAGCACGAACACCAGCGCCGTGCCCGCGAGCACCAGCACGCCGCCGCCGAAGAACGTGTACGCGAGGTACTTCCGGCCCGCCGCCCGCGCCTCGTCGGTCTCGTCGTGGGCGACCAGCGGGTACGTCGCCACCGACAGCAGTTCGTAGAAGATGAAGATTGTAAAGAGGTTCTCGGCGAACGCGATGCCCAGCGGTAAACACCCACAGGAGGCTCGCCAGCGTCGCAAACAGCATTCCGAGCGGGTCGGCCCGGAGCGCGAACTCGATGCCCGGCCCGTCCGCGCCGGCGACGAACTCGCCCAGCGACCACCGGAACTCGTCGCCGCCCAGCACGGCGGGGAGCATGCTGACGACGATGGCGAACTTGGCGATGGCCGCCAGCACCGACCACGATTCGCGGACGTTCGGGTGGCGGTGCGAGGCGAGGATGAACACGATAGCGACCGCCGACACCAGGACGGCGGCGAGCGGTCGCGGGTCGGAGATGGCCGCTTCGCTCATGGGACCACCTCCGGCGAGGACTCGACGAGCGCCTCGACGAGCGCGTCGAGCGCCCATGCCATAGGAGAGCTGTCCACCGCCGTCGGCCACGGCGGATTCCGCCGGGTCAGTAGGTTCGACAGCCCCAGGTTCGGCCAGGTCGAGCGAGTCGAAGTAGAGTTTCTCCAGCAGGCGGGCGACGTACAGCAACGTCAGAACGGTGCTGACGAAAATGACGGCAACGACGGGCCACAGCCCCGCTTCGACCGCGCCGAGCCCGATGTACCACTTGCCGACGAACCCGACCGAGGGCGGGACGCCGATGATGCTGAAGCCCAGCACCGCGAGCGCCCCCGAAAGGAACGGTCGTCGCTTTGCGAGGCCGGCGTACTCGCGGACCAGGCGGGTACCCTCACCGGCCGCGAGCGAGCCAGCAGTGGCGAACAGCCCGCCCTTGATGACCGCGTGCCCGACGAGGTGGACGACCGCGCCGTACACCGCAAAGCGCGTCGCCGCCTCGCCGGCAACCGGGTGGACGGCGACCCCGACCGCCAGGACGATGAGACCGAACTGGGCGACCGAGGAGTAGGCGAACATCCGCTTGACCCGGCGCTGCATCGCCGCGAGGGCGCTGCCGGCCAGCACGCTCGCGCCCGCGAGCACGAGCAGAAATTCGAGGACGCGCCGGTTCACCGCCCCAGCGGCGAAAAAGTCCGGCGAGAACACGATCCAGGTGATGCGGGCGAGCGCGTAGGCGGCCGACGTCGAGACGAGCGCGGAGATGTAGACGGCGACCGCGTCGGGTGACTCTGCGTAGGCGTCGGGTTGCCAGGTGTGCAAGGGGAAGATGGCCGCCTTCGTCGCCAGGCCGACGGCGATGAACGCGAAACTGGCGACGACGAGCCCCTCGGTGTACAGCGCGCCCTCGACCCAGCCGGGTTCGCCGGCGAGCACCCGCGAGACGTCGACCATGTTGAGCGTGCCCGTCCTGACGAAGAGATAGCCCACGCCGACGAGGTACATCGACGCGCCGGTGGTCCCGACGACGAGATACTTCAGCGCCGAGACGGCCGAGGCGGCCGACTGGTCGCTCGCAACCAGGGCGTAGGTCATCAGCCCGACGATTTCGAGGAAGACAAAGAGGTTGAACAGGTCCCCGGTGAGGACGACGCCCATCAGCCCGCCGGTCAGGAGGAGATAGCCGCTGTAGAATGCGTTGCCACGCGGTCCGGCACGGCGGGCGTACGCCAGGACGGCGAGCGCGACGACGCCCACGAGCACCACGAACAGTCCCGAGAGGGCGTCAGCGACGAGTTCGATGCCGACGATGAACCCCTCGGTCTCCTGGCCGCCGACGACGACGTCCTTGCGGCCGAACGTGTCGCCACCGAGGACGTGCACGACCCGACTGTCCCCGAGATAGACCGCGTGGGCGAGGACGAACGCCAGCGCGGCCTCGACGGTCAGCACGACGACGGCGACCGCCCACCCGACCCGCTCGCGGAAGAGGCCGAGCGCGAGCGGGAGCGTCGCCCCCAGAATCGGGAGTGCAATCAGCAGAGCCGGGATGAGTTCCTCAGTCATCGGCACGCACCTCCCGGAGCGTCTCCTCGTCGAGCGTGCCGTACTCGCTGTAGATGCGGACCACGAGCGCCAGCGCGACTGCCGTGAGTGCGATGCCGACCACAATCGCCGTCAGGACGATGACCTGCGGGAGCGGGCTGGCGTACGGGTCGTAGGCGACCGCATCCTTCGGGATGATGGGCGACTGTCCGCTCTCGCCGTCGACCTCCCTGACGTAGGCCGTCGAGACGAAAAACAAAAAGATGGCAGTCTGGAACAGGTTCAGCCCGATGATCTTCTTGACGAGGTTCGAACTCGCGACGACCATGTACAGGCCGAGGACCAGCAGGATGGCAAAGAGGACGTAGGTGTAGCGCGCCGTCAGGACGTCGACGAACATGGCTGTTCCCGTCAGAACGTCGACGAACCGGGTCGTGGCGAGCGCAACGTCGGCGGCCACACCCACTGGAGGGAAAACGTCACTCATCCTCGCTCACCTCCTCGGCGTCGAACAGCCCGGCGGCGATGAGGAAAAACAGGCCGGTGATGACGCCCGCGACGATGGGGGCGACGCCGCCGACCTCGATGGCCTCCAGGCCCCACTTGGTCTTGATGTGGAACTGGTCCTCGTAGAAGCGGTGTTCGAGGAACCGGCGGCCGTACAGCACCGGAATCAGTCCGACAAGCGTGAAGGTGGCGGTTCCGCCAGCGGCGAGCGCGACGACGGTGCGGTTGCGCAACCACTCGCGGGTCGGTTCGATGCCGAAGGCGAACGCGATCATGAGGACCGTCGCGGCCATTATCGCGCCGCCCTGGAAGCTCCCGCCGGGGGAACCGGAGCCGTGGAACGTCAGGAACAGGCCGTAGGTGAGCGAGAACGGCGCGACGACGCGGACGGTCGTCATGATGACCTGGCTCTCGGTGTAGGTCGACTCCTCGGACTCGGACGTGATCGAATCGTCGCTACTCACGCGTGAACACCTCCCGTTTGAGGACGAGCAGTGACGCGATACCGGCGCTGAACACAACCACGGCCTCGCCGAACGTATCGAACCCACGATAGCCGGCCAGAACGGCGGTCACGGCGTTGGTGACGCCCGTATCCTCGTAGGCGTTCTCGATGTAGTACTGGGTGACTGCGGGATTGCGCCAGACCCACCCTTTCGAGTCGAACGCTTCCCCGAGGGCGGGAAAGTCCCCAATGGTGAGAACGAGCGCGACGAGCAACCCGCCCATGATGAGGAGTGCCGGCAGATTGGGGCGTTCGAACCGGGGTCCCTCGGTCTCCCGGACGGTCTTGACGAGGGTCAACAACAGCAGGAGGGTCGTCACGCCCGCGCCGATGGCGGCCTCGGTCATCGCCACGTCGGGCGCGAGCAGGAAGGCATAAAACAGCGCCATGCCGAGGCTGTATGCCGCGAACACGACGATGACGCCCAGGACGTCCCGGAGGAAGGCGGTCGTGAGCGCCGTCGCCAGGACGAAGACGAACAGCGCGGCCTCGAACGGCGTCACTGCTGGTCACCTCGTCTGTCGCCGCCGTCTGTTTCCATCTGCGAGGCGTCCAGCAGGTCCTCGTCGGTTCTGTCGTCGTCGGTCGTCCAGGGCTCGATGCCCTCCTCGTCGGCCGCTCGGGAGATGGCGTGTGCGGCCGTCGGGTTCGTGACGAAGATGAAAAACAGCAACAGGACCGTCTTGTAGGATGTCGTCCCCCAGCCAAGCGCGAGTGCGACCGCGGCCAGCGTGAATCCGGCACCGAGCGTGTCCGCCTGGGAGGCGGTGTGTGCCCGCGAGTAGACGTCCGGCAGGCGCAACACGCCCGTCGTCGAAACGAACGTGAAAAACAACCCGAGCAGGACCAGCACGAGGATTGTGGCCACGCGGAGGCGCTCGATCACAGCACACCACCCCTGTCGACAGTGAACTTCGAGATGGCGACGGCCATCAGGAAGTTGAGCAAGGCGTACACGAGCGCGATGTCGAGCAACGAGGGTTCGCCCAGTCCCGCGCCGACCAACGCGAGCACGACGACGGTGTTGGTCCCGAGGACGTTCACCGCGAGCACGCGGTCCTGGGTGGTCGGTCCCCTGATGGCGCGGTAGAACATCGCGACCGCGAGCAACAGGAACACTGCCGCCGCCAGGAGGAACACGTCAGTCACCGTCTCAGCCGTCAGGAACGCCGGTGTCATCGTGAGTCGCCTCCATTACTGTTCGCACCGTCGCCGCCGGTTTCGTTGAGTTTTGCGACGTCCCCCTCACTGTCGTTCCCATCGGTGGTCTCAGCCTCGTCCGGGGGCTGGAGAACGCGTGTGTCGTTGCGTTCGCGTGGGGACGCAATCTGCATCGCGTCGCGGCCATAGAAGACGAAGCGGACGCCCCGTTCGAGTCCGCCGTCGAAGAGACCCTCGCGGGCCGCCGGGACGAGCGTGTGGACGGTGAGTGTGCGGCCGTCGACCCGGACCGAGAGCGTCCCGGGGGTGAGCGTGATGCTGTTGGCGAGCGTCGTGACCGGAAGGCCGCCCCAGACGGCCGCCCGGACGCGCGTGAGTCGCGGGTCGATGGGTAACCTGGGGTGGAGTATCACCGCCGCGACCTGCACGTTCGCCTTGAGTATCTCGTAGAGCAGGTACGGGAGGTAGACGACCAGCCGAAGGGTACGACCGAGCGATGCGAACGTCGGGTCGGTGTGGAACGTCACCCGCGCGAGACCGACGGCGACGATAGTCGCCGAGACCGCGCCGGTCACGACGTCGAAAAGTTCGAGCGTACCGGCAAGCACCTGGTAGAAGGCGAACGAGACGAAAAACAGCGCCCCCGCCTGGATCGGCGTCGAGCCAGCCAGCAGGGGCGTCCGCCGGGCCCTGGCCTGGACCGGTGCCTCCTCGACGTCGAGACCCGGGAACTTCGCGAGTTCGTACTCCAGCGGCCTGAGGAAGGGGGCCCCGACGCCGGGGTCGTACTCCGGGTCGAGCACAACGCGGTCGACGTCGTGTGCAGTCCCGTCCTCGATGAGCACCTCCGCGACGTCTTCGGGGCTGAACAGGTAGTCGTCGAACCCCAGTCGCGCCGTCTCGACGGTGAGGTCGCCCTCCCGGTCGCCGGCGTCGTCGCGGGCCCACACCACGACCCGGTTCAGAAACTCCGTCGTCTCCTTGACGGGTGGGTCCACAGTCGGGTCTTCCTCCTCGCGCGAGGAGTCCGGCGAGTGGACGTAGACGAACCGAACGTACCCCTCGCTGTCGCCCAGCGCCGTCTTCACGGCGGACTCGACGGTCTGTCGTACTGTCGGCGTGTCGGCGACCGGAACGAGCAGGCGGTCATCCGACACCGCTGGTACACCTCCGTCGAGCGTTCCCGAATCGGCGACTCATTGTCGTGACTCGTTGAACGATGGTGGGAGTGGTCCGGCGAAAACGATTTCGTTCTCGTCCGAACTACTGTACTCCCCGAACAACGCCCTCTTCGACGCTTTCAGGACACCTCGTCGGTTTCTGGGCCGTTCGAGCGCTCGTCGTTTCCTTCGGCCTTCGAGCGCTCGTGGTCCCGGCCTGCGTTCGAATTCGAGTCGTCCCCTTCCTCCCCGTCTCCATCCGAGGAGGCGAGTGTCACGCCTGGCTGGACGAAGCTGTCGGACTGGCGTTCCCTGTTGCGCTCGGCGAGTCGGCCCCACTCCTGCAGTCCGTCGCGGATGCCGTCGGCCGTGAACCCGATAGCGTCCCCGAGGGCCTGGAGTTCGCGCGGCGCGCGCAACTGGAGGTGAGAAGAGGGGTCCGCGCTGACCACGTAGGGGACGTCGTACTGTTCGACGAGTTCCCGGAGTTTCCGGAGGTCGGCGAGCGTCCGGACGCGGCTTCCTCCCGCATCGCGGAGCACACCGCCAAGCGAGAACTCGACGCGGACGCCGTGCTCGACGGCCTCCCGCGCGAGGACGTGGTTGAAATCGCCGCTCCCGGCCATCGGGTGTGCCAGCACGTCGACCGCGGACTGCTCGACGGCGAACCGGTTCATCTCGGGCGTCCCGCCGTGGACCACCACCAGCGTGTGGCTGTCGCGGTGGGAGTCGACGTGCCCGCTGGCCCGGGAGGGGTCCTCGGCGCGCACCTCGACGCCGGTGACGACGTCGACGCCGTATTTTTGCCACACCGCCTCGGGGTCGTACGACGCCGGGGCGTCGCCGTGATTTCTGACGACGAACCCCTCGAAGCCGTACTCGCTGGCAGTGAGCGCGAACCTGGCGACAGTGCTGTCACCGTCCGGGTACGCGTGGACTGCCTCGTATGTCATGAGTCTCCGTCTGCCAGCGTCCGCCGGCGGTCACTCCTCCAGCGTCGCGAGCAGTTCCGCGACGTTGTCGAGCGCGTGTTCTTTCTTCGCGGGGTAGGCCTCGACTTTCCCGCGGAGTGTGATGCCGTCGCCCCGGCGAATCTCACCTTCGAAAGCGGCCTGCTTGGACAGGGTGACGAAGAACTCGGTGTTCTCGGTGACGCGGTCGTCGAGTTCCGCCTGCAGGCTGGCGAACTCCTCGTCGGGAAGCTCGGCCAACCGCGAGAGGACCGTGCGCACGTCGTCGGCGTTCTCGACGCGGGGGGAGAAGACGAGAATCCTGTCGCCGTGGTGTCCCTCTGATTCGGCCCGCTCGATTTCGAACTCCTCGGGCAGGAACGTCCGCAACGCGTCTTCGACCCGGTTTTCGTCCTCCGTGACATAGCAGAACGCCCGGAGGTCGACGTAGTGCAACGGGACCGAAGACATCTCCCGTTACTCCTCTGTGTCTTCGTCGGAGTCGTCAGTCTCCTCGGCGGCTTCAAGCGAGTCGCCCGGAATCCCCGCTTCCTGTCCCGCCTCGAAACTCACCGTGTAGTTCTCGTCGCCGAACATCGTCTCAGACACCTGCGTCACCTCGCCGACTTCGCCGTCGTGCTCGCTGTGCTTGTCGGTGAGTACGACCGTGTCGCCTTTCTCGAAGCTCATACACCCAACTTGCCCACGATGGGATAAAAGTTGACTGACTTGGACCCGCATGGCCCGCGACGGTGACGCGTCAGCTTTCCCGTCCGAGGGATTTTCCCCACCGGGAGCTGTCGCGGTTCCCCCGGCGGCGTACTCGCCGGACCTCCTTCCGGCAACCGCTCGAACCTAGCCCGTTCGGAACGAATAATCGAGCGTTGGTGCGGAGTGGGTCAGCGACCCCATCGAGATGATGTCGACGCCGGTCGCGGCGTAGTCGGGCACTGCCTCGACTGTGATGCCGCCGCTCGCTTCCGCGAGCGTTCCCTCCGGGAGCAGGGAGACGCCGCGTTCCACCTCCTCCGGGGGGAGGTTGTCGAACAGGACGACGGGATGTGCGCTCGCGGAAGTGTTCGACCGCGTCGACCAGCCCCATCTCGGCGACGTGGTTGTCCTTGACCATCACCATGTGCGAGAGGTCGAGACGGTGAGTGTCGCCGCCGCCGGCGACGATTGCCCGCTTCTCGACTCCCCGAAGTCCGGGCGTCGTCTTTCGCGTTCCAGCGATCCGGACCGATTCGGAGACCTCGCGTGTCGCCTCAACTGCCTGGCGGGTGCGCGTTGCGATGCCGGAGGCGTGTCCGGCGACGTTGACCGCGACGCGCTCGCCGCGCAGGACGTCCCGTGTGGCCCCCTCGACGCGGAAAGCGACGTCACCGCTCCCGACCCTGTCGCCGTCCTCGACGACCCGTTCGACGGCCACGTCGAGGTACTCAAAGACGGTGCTGGCGGCGTCGAGGCCCGCGACGACGCCCTCCTCTGTGGCTACGAGTCGGCCACTGGTCTCGCCGGGCACGTGGTTGGTCACGTCGTGGTGGCCCAGGTCCTCCCGGAGCCACCGCTCGACCTGTGCGTTCGTAACGGGCATGGTTACGACCCGGTGCTGGACTCGACCGTTCGCTTTGCAGTCCGGTCTTCCGCCGCGTCTGCCAGGTAGTGACAGCCGACCGACTGGTCGTTCGCCGCGGCGGCGCGTGCGACCAGCAGCGCCACGACCGACGCCGAACGGAGTTCGTACAGCGACCGCGAGGTCCGCGTCCGGGCGTAGGCATCGACCTCCCCCTTGAGCCTGCGGAGGACGGCCTGGGCGCGAGCGAGGCTGTCGGAGGTGCGTTCGATGCCGACGCGGTCGTCCATCACGCGCTGGAGGCGGTTGAACTTCTCGCGGGCGAACGTCGCCGGCAGGTCCGGGTCGCGTTCCAGGAGGTCCGGCGGGTCGATGGTCTCGACCGACCCCCCGACGGCGTCCTCGCCGGCGCGGAGTCCCCAGACCAGTCCCTCCAGAAGCGACGTGCTCGCGAGGCGGTTCGCACCGTGGACGCCGGTCCGGGCGCACTCGCCGACGGCGTACAGACCGTCGAGACTCGTCCGGCCGCGGTCGTCGACCGCGATGCCGCCACACAGGAAGTGCTGGGCGGGCGCGACCGGGATTCCGGCCTCCCAGTCGACGCCGTGAGCCTCGCATTTCGCGGCGAGGTCCGGGAACGTCTCGGCGAACGCGAGCGGAGAGACGTCGAGGACGACCTCGCCGGTCTCCCCGCGCTCGCGCCTGACCGCCCGTGCAACCACGTCACGAGAAGCGAGTTCGGCGTCGTCGTGGTAGTCGGGCATGAACCGCTCGCCGTCCCCGTTGTGAAGCACTGCTCTCTCCCCCCTGACGGCCTCGCTCACGAGGAAGGTTCCATCCTCCGTGTGGCACGCAGTCGGATGGAACTGGACGTACTCCATGTCCTCGATTTCGGCCCCGGCGAGGGCGGCCATGGCGATGCCGTCGCCGGTCGCGTCGTCGGGGTTCGTCGAGCGCGGGTATAGCGCGCCGATGCCACCCGTAGCGAGGATAGTCGAACCGGCGAACGTTGGCCCCCAGTCGCCGTCGCGTTCGAGCACGGCACCGTAGACCTGTCCCTCGTGGTGGACCAGATCGAGCGCCGCGGTGTCTTCGAGGATACTCACGTCGGTCTCGTCGGCGACGTAGTTGAGGAAGGGAACGTGGATGTGCTTGCCCGTCTCCGCGTTGACGTGCAGGATTCGCGCGTTCTCGTGGGCCGCCTCCCGGCCGAAGTCGTACCCCTCGCCGTCGGTGTCGAACTCGATGCCCACGGTGTCGACGAGCACGTCCCTGACCGCGTCGGTGGCGTTCTCGACCAGCACGTCGACGGCCGACTCCTCGGCAGTGCCGTCGGAGGCATCGAGGACGTCCTGCTTGAACTGGTCGGGGTCGTCGCGCGTGACGGCGATGCCGCCCTGGGCCCACCACGTCGAGGCTTCCTCCGGCCGCTCTGCCTTGGTCGCGACGGTCACATCCGCGCCGGCGCGGTCGGCCGCGAACGCCGCCGCGAGTCCGGCGATGCCCGTCCCGACGACGAGGACGTCTGTCTGTCGTTCCCGCATCGTTACACCTCCAGCATGCGGTCGAGCGCGACCTGTGCGAGTTCCTTCTCCTCCGGTGTGACGTCGATGACGTTGCGTTCGCGCCCCTCGAGGAGTTCTTCGAGCACCCACACCAGGTAGTTGGGGTCGATCTGTCGCATCGCGTTGCAGTCCATGCAGGCCTCGCCACACAGCGGCAGGACCTCGACCTCGGGGTGCCACCGCGAGAGGTGGTTCGTCAGGTGGATTTCGGTGCCGATGGCCCACGTCTCGCCGGGGTCGGCCTCCTCGACGGTCTCGCAGATTGTCGAGGTGCTCCCGACGACATCGGCGGCCTCGACCACCTCGCGGCGACACTCGGGGTGGACCACGACGTTCGCGTCGGGGTGGTCGGCGCGTATCTCCTCGACGTGCTCCTCGCGGAACCGCTCGTGGACCTGGCAGTACCCCTCCCAGAGGATGACGTCGTTCTCGACGGCGCGCTCGGCGTCGCTCTCGGGGTCCCAGGGGTCCCAGACGGCCGTCTCGTCGGCCATCCCCAGGCGGTGTGCGGTGTTCTCGCCGAGGTGTTTGTCGGGGAGAAAGAGCACCTTGTCCCCGCGCTCGAACGCCCACTCGAACGCGCGGTGGGCGTTCGAGGACGTACAGACCAGGCCGCCCTGCTCGGCACAGAACGCCTTGAGGTCGGCGTAGGAGTTCATGTAGGTGATCGGGACGATGTCAGCGTCGGTGACGGACGTGAGTTCGGCCCACGCCGCGTCGACCTGCAGGGCCTCGGCCATGCCTGCCATCGGGCAGGACGCCTCCATGCTGGGCAGGATAACAGTTTGAGCGTCGTCGGTGATGATGTCGGCCGACTCGGCCATGAACGTCACGCCGCCGAAGACGACGTACTCCGCGTCGGCGTCGGCGGCCGCCTTGCTCAACTGGTAGGAGTCCCCGACGAAGTCGGCGTGTTCGACGATTTCCCGGCGCTGGTAGTTGTGACCCAGGATGACCACGTCGTCGCCTAACTCGTCGAGGGCGGCCTCGATGCGCTCGGTCCGCTCGCCCTAGTCGAGTTCGCGGTACGCCGCGGGCAACTGCTCCAGGTTGTCGTACTTGAACAGACTCAGATCGGTCTCGAATGCCGCAGTTTCCATCTCTGGCACAGATAATTCACCTGTACTGTTCTGATTCTACGGAAGGTTGCTTTGAAAAGATTTTGTATTCAAAAACGTCCAATAGATGCTCAGAGTATGCATTGGTAACGGATGGCACAATTTTCGTCGAACGTCTGCGAGCAGGGCAAAGAATCAGTGCCGGGAGTCGGAACTGGTACTGCCTGACCGGCTATCGTCACGAGCATCGCTGGTCTCTCCACCGCAGCCGGGTATCCCGGCGACGACGACTACACGTACGGGCCGGCCCACCTCTCGCTCGACCCGTCGCGAGAGAGTCGAGGTGGTCCAGGGGCAGGGCTCGCGTTCGGACCGGGGCGGACGCGAGCGCCTGGTCTTCTCGCTGTAGAGACGACTACAATCGGGGCGACTCCGTACAGCCCGATGGGGAGGATTTTACGGCCGGCAGTCCAAGGGCCGCACATGGTCGATACACTCCAGTGGCTGGCGCTCGAAACGAAGTATCTCGACCGCGCCGAGGCGTTCTACGAGGCGTTTCTGGACCTCGACGTCCGCCGGAAGGGAGAGAAGGAGGTGGCGTTCGACGCAGGTGGGACGGACCTCGTCCTGCGGGCACCGGGACCGGTGCCGCGTGGCGGCCTGCACACCCACTACGCGCTCTCGATTCCGGCAGGGGAGTACGACGCGTGGTACGACCGACTCGACGAGCGGTTCGACCTCGTCGAACACAGCTTCGGCGACTCCAGGTCGCTGTACTTCTATGACCCCGACGGCAACTGCGTGGAACTCGGCCAGTCTGCGGTCGACGGCCCCGGCGTCGACGGAGGGTTCGAGGTGGTGTTCGAGGTCGAGGACCTCGACCCGGCGGTCGACCGCTTCGAGCGGATAGGGTTCGAAACCGTCGACCGTGGCGACGACCGCCGCCGAGTCCGGATGAACGCCGACTCCTTCGCGGTCGAACTCTGGGAGCCACAGCTCGGTATCGCCGACGCACGCGGCGGCGTCCACGTCGACGTCGGCATGACGGCACCCGACCCGGACGCTATCGCCGACCGGCTCCGCGACGACGTTCCCCTGATCGAACGACGGGACGACGACGTCCGCATCCGTGACCCCGACGGTCACTACCTCTCGATACGCGAATCCCGGTAGCCCTGGGGCAGGAGTCTCCCACGGAGTCGCCACCACCCTGGCGCTGGGAGCGCTTCAGAACTGGCTCAGTCAGCACCCTCGCTGAGTCGTTCGTACTGATCGAGGAAGCTATCCCGGCAGGAGGAACAACAGAAGTGGTAGACAGTTCCGTCGAGTTGCTCCCGTTCTCCCTCGCTGGTGACCGTATTGCCACACTCGACGCACTCGGGAGCGAGTTCCGCGTGTTCCAGGCCCGGCGTCCAGGTCGTCTCCTGGAGGACCTGCACGTCGTACTCATAGACCAGGTCGAGGGGTAACGACTCGCCGAACAGCGAATCGAGGTCCCGCTCGGGAACCGTGGCGGTACAGACGACGGTGTCGTCCGCGGTCCGGAACACGTGTTCGACGGACGGGTCCCCGATCACCGCCTCCTGGATTCGCGTCCCGGAACCGGGGACACCCCTGATTGTCACCATGATGGGGAACCCCTCCCGCAACATGCTCCGGTCGACGGCGACCGTGAACCTGCGGACGAGCCCCATCTCCTGGAGTCGGTCGACGCGGTCGGAGACTGCGGGGGCCGAGAGGTCGACCGCGTCGGCTATCTCACTGTACGGCCGCCGCCCGTCTTCGAGGAGTAACTGGAGAATCTCCCTGTCTGTCTCGTCGAGTCCGCGCATACGAGGACAGTCGGGACATCGAGGCAAAAACGTTCGCCGAACAGAGCCACTCGGGGTATCGGGAAACCGTTCGGCGGGATTCACAACCGACACATCAGACCGGGAGCGCCGGGACGGTCAGGCGGCCTCGTTCGTCTCCAGGCACTCCTCGGGGACGCTGACGCGGATCGAGTCGGCGATGCTGTCCGGGACGGAGACCGTCGTCCCGTCCTCGAACTGGAGCGTCACCATCCCGATGGGAGCGACCTCCTCGACGGTCACTACCGTTCCGGGCGTGATCCCGACGTCCTTGAGATAGTCGAGTTCCTCCGGGTCGCGGTCGCGGACGCGCTCGACGGTGACAGTCTCGCCCTCGCGGTGTTTTGCAAGCACGTCGTCCTCGCTCTCCCCGAGCGGTTCGAGCGCGTCGCTGGGGATGGGGTCGCCGTGGGGGTCGACGTCCGGATCGTC
>PXQO01000103.1 GCA_003021285.1 Halobacteriales archaeon QH_2_65_14
ACCTCGTATTTCGCCACGACGCAATCGTCGTCGGAAAAGGGCGCTTTCAGCGGTTCGTACTCCCCCGTGTCGGCGGTCCCCTTGATCTCCGATGGGCCGATTGAGAGCGCCTGAACGGATTCCGTCGGCGTGTTCCTGATGAGCTGTCGCTGTCGCCACCGCTTGAACCCCTTCCAGATCAACCAGAGTCCGCCGACGAACACGATGGCTGCTCCTCCGATTCCGATTAACCACGACCCCGGCATCCCGTCATTCCGGAGGTACGCCTGTCCGGGGTTCGATGGATTGTGGTGGACTGTCACCTCGTCGCCCGGCCGGTACTGGTCGACGACCGCTGTCGCCGAGGACCTGCTCCCGGTCCAGCGGGTGAACCGCCCCGGATAGGTGTTGTCCTGCTCGTAGGTCTCGCCGTCGACCTCGTACCTGTAGACGACGATAGGGTTGTACTCCTTGTCCCCGTCGTCGTCCTCGCGAACGTCCAGGTCAGTGGATACGATGGTTGCGTCGACCGGTTGGCTCTCCTGGACGGCTACGTTGTGCTCGAAGGCCGGCAGAAAGCCGAAGCCACCGCCGACGACTCCAGCGATCACGATGACGACGACGATGCCAAGCCCCTTCTTGTCCATACTCGCCTATTGACGTTTCGAAATTTCACGTTTGTGGTTACTGTTCGAATCTTATCCAGTTCGTTCGAAAATAGAGCTGCCGCTATCCTGCGAGCAATGCTACGTATCTCGCAACTCCCGGGCTATCGACTCCTGACGCGCCTGTGGTCCGTGACCACAGAGACACCGGCCTCCTCGACCGCCGCCGTGGCCTGACCGCTCTCCTCCGGCGTCTCCGGCAGATTCGGGTTCGCGATAATCGAGATACGGACAGACCATGCTCAAACGTACTCCTGTCGATTGTTATCGTCATTTCAGTGACGTTGATGTCCACAGACGTGATACGCGTCCAGGTCCAAAATCGTATACTATGACGGTAACCACACCCGGGCTCCACCACGTCACGGCCATCGCGGGTGACCCACAGACGAACGCCGACTTCTACGCCGGGACGCTCGGTCTGCGGTTCGTCAAGCGGACCGTCAACTACGACGACACTGGCACGTATCACTTCTACTTCGGCGACAGGCAGGGAACACCTGGAACGAACATCACGTTCTTCCCGTGGACGGACCAGGGGCGGCAAGGCAGGTTCGGTGCCGGGCAGACCGCGTTCACTGCGTACCTGATACGACCCGACTCCCTCGACTACTGGGTCGAGCGCCTCGACTCGGCGGGCATCGACGTCGAACGCACGGACAGATTCGACGAACGCGTGCTCCGGTTCCCCGACCCGGACGGAATCACGCTCGAACTCGTTGCGAGCAGTTCGGCCGACTCCGACGCGGAGGCCTGGGAGAACAGTCCGGTTCCGCCGGAACACCAGCTCCGTGGCTTCCACAGTGTCACCCTCGCTGTCGACACATTCGACCCGACTGCATCGGTCCTGACCGACGTGCTCGGCTACGAACTCGCTGAGGAAGTCGACGGCCGACGGCGATTCCGTGCACAGGGCCGGGGACCGGGGTCCGTCATCGACCTCGTGGAGACGGACTCGGGACGCGGTCGGATGGGTATCGGAACCGTCCATCACGTGGCGTTCAGGGCTGCTGACGTCTCCGAACAGAAGCGCTGGCGCGAGAAGTACGCCGAGTACGGACTGAGTCCGACGGAAATCATCGACAGGAAGTACTTCAGGTCAATCTACTGCCGCGAACCCGGCGGCGTCCTCTTCGAGATGGCGACGACCGGGCCGGGGTTTACCGTCGACGAACCCGTCGAGGAACTCGGGACGCGATTGCAACTCCCCGAATGGCTCGAAGACGAACGCGAGGTCATCGAGGCACGTCTCCCCGAACTTGACGGAATCGACTGACCGGCAATTCGACCGGCTACGCCTGTTACTGGAAGCCGATGCGGCCGCCTCGGTGGCGTTCGGGGTCGGGACCGCCGCCGCGGAACTCTTTTTCCATCTCCTCGTAGTACTCCCGGATGTCGTCGGTGATAGTCGGGCGGACGCTCTCCATTGCCTTCCGGAAGTGACGCATCTCGACGGTGTCAGCCTCCTCGTCCTGACGCAGGGCCTCGATAGCGCCCTCCTGGACGATTGTTTCCAGGTCCGAGCCGACGTAGCCCTCGCTGATTTCGGCGAGTTCGCGCAGGCTGACGTCCGGGGACAGGGGCATGTCCTCGGTGTGGATTTTGAGAATCTGCTCGCGGCCCTCGGTGCCGGGTTCGCCGATCATGACCAGCCGGTCGAACCGGCCCGAGCGGATGAGCGCAGGGTCGATCATGTCCGGACGGTTCGTCGCGCCGATGACCATCACCTCTTCCATCTCTTCGAGCCCGTCGAGTTCGGTCAACAACTGGTTGACGACCCGTTCGGAGACGTTCGACCCGACGTCACCGCCCCCGCGGCCGGGTGCCAGCGAGTCGAGTTCGTCGAAGAAGATGACACAGGGGGCGACCTGGCGTGCCTTGCGGAAGGTCTGGCGGATCGCCTTCTCGCTCTCGCCGACCCACTTCGAGAGCAACTGCGGTCCCCGGACGCTGATGAAGTTCGCGTCGGTTTCGTTGGCGACTGCCTTCGCCATCAGCGTCTTGCCGGTCCCGGGGGGTCCGTACAGTAACACCCCCGAGGGCGGATGTATCCCCATCCGCTCGAACTTCTCGGGCTGGTTCATCGGCCACTCGACGCTCTCGCGGACCTCCTTTTTGGCGTCTTCGAGCCCGCCGACGTCGTCCCACGTTATCTTGGGGAGTTCCACGAGCACCTCCCGCATCGCGCTCGGGGATACCTCGTTGAGCGCCCCGCGGAAGTCGTCGCGCTTGATTATCATCCGGTCGATGAGGCTCGGCGGGATGTCCTCCTCGTCCAAGTCGATCTCGGGGAGGTACCGCCGGAGCGCCTTCATCGCCGCCTCCTTGGTGAGGCTCTCGATGTCGGCTCCGACGAACCCGTGGGTTTCCTCCGCCAGCCTGCCGAGATTGACGTCGTCAGACAGGGGCATGCCCCTCGCCGCGATGACGATGACCTGCCCGCGCGACTCCAGCCCGTCCATCATCGTCAACAGCTGTGCGACGACGCGCCGCTCGACCTCGCCAGTTACGTCCTCGCGCTTTGGCGCAATCGAGTCGAGTTCGTCGATGAAGATGATACTCGGCGCTTCCTCGCTCGCGTCCTCGAATATCTCCCGGAGTTGCTGTTCGGACTCGCCGTAGTATTTCGATATTATCTCCGGACCGGCGATAGAGAAGAAGCTCGCTGACGTCTCGTTTGCGACCGCCTTCGCGAGCAACGTCTTCCCGGTTCCAGGTGGCCCGTGCAGGAGCACCCCCTGGGGCGGTTCGATTCCGAGTTTCTTGAATATCTGGGGGTGTTTCATCGGGAGTTCCACCATCTCCCGCACCCGCTGAATCTCCTTTTTCAGGCCACCGATGTCCTCGTAGGTGATGCCGCTGCCCGTCTTCTCGTATCCCGAGATGGGTTCCTCGCGGAGTTCGACCTCCGTGTCCTCGGTGATGAGGACCACTCCTTCGGGGTCGGTTTCGACGGCGATGAGCGGGATCGCCTGTCCCGGCGACCGCATGAACGGGTGGTTCGTCGAGGACATCACGGGAACGATGTCGCGCTCGACGACCGGCCGCTTCAGTATCTGTCGCTTGACCATTCCGGCGGCGTCGCTCCCGAACTGGACGCTCGCCTCCTCCGGCGGCGCGAGTACCAGCTTGTCGGCTTTTTCGGCCTCTGCTTTACGAGGACGGTGTCCGTATTCCAGTCCTGTCTGTCGGCGCGCCACACCTTCGCTGCCGTGGTGTCAGCACCTTCAATCTCGATGATATCTCCCGGGGACAGCTTCAGGTGCAAGAGCGTGTCGGGATCGAGGCGGGCGATTCCACGACCCGAATCGTTGGGGTATGCCTTTGCAACCTCCAGTTGAACTTCATTCATAGTAGGCTGTGATGTATTGACAATCAGGTGTGGCCGGGGATATGTTTTTTGTTCCCGTCGGTCGCTTGCGGATAGTTTGATATACCTCCGGTAGCAAGGTTCCGTGTATGGTCTTTCTCGTCCCCTACGATGGCTCGTCCATGTCGGAAAAGGCCCTGGACCGCGCAATCGAACACGGTAAGGCGCTCCAGGAAAACGTCGTCGCTGTCACGTTCGTCCCCACTGGAGCGGAGTATGCGCAACGTCGCAAGTGGATAGAGCCGGACGAGGAGTTCGCCGTCGAATCGGCGCGCTCGGCACTCGAACGAAAAATCGAGGAGACCACCGACGACGCCGAGCGGAACTATCTCGACTCCGGCGCTACCTCCTTCGAGGACGGCGTCAGCCACCACGTTCGCCGCATCGCCGACGAGGTTGGTGCCGAAACGCTGTACGTCGGTGCCAGCGACGACGCCGACGACTCCGAACGGGTAACGACACCTTTCGGCAAGATCACGACCGAGGCGGGATACGACATCCATCTCGTCCGGTCGTACTGAGAACAGTTCCGTTCGCGCGTTAACGATTTACTCGACTAGTTTGGGCTGTATCGAACGTCATCCCTTCGTCAGACGCACGTCAGACGCGTCCTTGGGCTTTAATACGACCGACAGCGCCTGTATTACTGTGCCATCGTTTCGCTCAGACCCGCTGGACGAACTGGTCATCCCCGACAGGACCCACGTCGAGGAACACGACCTGGTGACGGACCGCGACGTCATCGTCGGGGGACAGAGTACAGTCGAGTTCGGGGTTCGCGGGCGGAACGTCATTGCTGGCGAACGGGTGCGGTTCGGCGGTCACATCGAAGCAGACGGGGACTGTCGCCTCGACATGTGGTGTGACGTGGAAGACAACGTGTTGGTCGGCGAGGACGCGTATCTCGGCGAGCGCGTTCACGTCGGTGGCGAGTTGCGGGTCGCGGGCAACCTCGACATCGGTGACGACGTGGACATCGAGGACGGCTTCGACGCCAACGGCTGGATCGTCATCCGGAACCCGATGCCGACTATCGTCTTCCTGTTCGTGTACCTGGCGCAGTTGTTGCGGATCGGCGAGGAGGAGAAAGCCGAGGAACTCCTGATTGCGCTGACCGAGGACGAACGTGACCACGAACCGGTCGTCATTCCGCGCGGAAGTCGGGTCAGCGACGACTCCTGGCGCGTCTCCGCTCCGGGACGTCTCGGCGACGAGTGTCGCCTGCACGGCAACATCCGTGCCGAAACGCTCGTCGTCGGCCGCGACTCGGAGGTGTTCGGCAGTCTCCGCGCGAAAGGCGGTATCACCGTCGGTTCGGGGACTGAAGTGACCGGGAACGTCACGACGAGAACCGGAACGGTTCGGGTTGGACCCGACACGAACGTCAGGGGGGACGTCGCGGGCGAGTACGTCGAAGTCCACCGCGATGCGACCGTCGAAGGGGCTATCCGGGCGCGCGAGGAGATGTCAATCGTCTCGGAACCCGTCATCGACGATTCGGTCATCGAAGGCGACGCAGCGACTCGGGACGACGAGGCTGGCCAGACTGACCGCCCGGAATCGGATGACGAGGACCCCGATTCAGGCGAAATAGGGCCCGAAGAGTCGACCGACGTCACCACTGACGGTGGCACTATCGCCACCGAACCGGACCAGGGTGACGATGGAACTGCTGAGGAGGGGGATACAGGAACTACGGAGGAGGGGAACGAAGCAAAGACGTCCGGTAGCGAGGACGACAGTACCAGTGTCGGGGGGGAGTTGCGTCCCTCGCGGACTCGACGGACGAATCTCGACGACTGGTAACCTACAGCCAACGTTTTGGCGGGGAGAACCGAAAACCAGTTTCCCACCCGGGGGCTATTGCTCGTATGCTCTCTGTTGCACTTGCGGGCAAACCCAACGCCGGCAAGTCGACCTTCTATACGGCGGCCACGATGGCTGACGTCGAGGTCGGCAACTATCCGTTCACGACCATCGACGCGAACCGCGGTGTGAGCTACGCCCGCACCGAGTGTCCCTGCCTCGACATGGACCAGCGGTGTGACAGCGACAACTGTCGCGACGGGAAACGGTACGTCCCGGTCGAACTGTACGACGTGGCCGGACTCGTCCCCGGGGCTCACGAGGGGCGGGGACTGGGCAACCAGTTTCTCGACCAACTGACCGACGCCGACGCCATCCTCCAGGTCGTCGACGCCGCCGGCGCGACAGACAAAGAGGGCGAACCCGTCGAGGTCGGGGAACACGACCCGGTCGAGGACGTCGACTTCATCGAGGAGGAGATGGACCAGTGGCTCACCTCCATCGTCGACCGCAACTGGGAGGGGATCGAGCGCCAGTCGCGCTCGCCCGATTTCGACATCGACGGCGCCCTGAGCGAGATGCTCACCGGCGTCGGGGCCACAGACGGGGACGTCGCGGCGGTCCTGCGGGACCTGGACTATCCGGAGAACCCCCGCGAGTGGACCGACGACCACAGGTACCAACTCGCCAGCGACCTCCGGGCGCGAACCAAACCCCAGGTCGTCGTCGCCAACAAGGCCGACATCGCCCCCGAAGGAAATATCGAACGGCTCCGCGAGGCCGCCGAGACGGTGATTCCCACGACGGCGGAGGGCGAACTCGCCCTCCGGCAGGCGGCCGAGGCTGGCGTTATCTCCTATGACCCCGGCGACGCGGACTTCGAGATTACCGGTGACGTAAGCGAGCAACAGCGGAAGGGACTCGAACGCATCCGCGACGTCATGGCCGAGTGGAGCGGGACGGGCGTTCAGCAGGCCATCGATACCGTTGTCTACGACGTACTGGACCACGTCACTGCGTATCCGGTCGAGAACGAAACGCGGTGGACCGACGCGAACGGCAACGTGCTCCCGGACGCACACCTCGTCTCCCGAGGGTCGACGCCGAAGGACCTCGCGTACGCCGTCCACTCGGACATCGGCGACGGCTACGTCCACGCCGTCGACGCCCGCGACGGTCGCCGCATCAGCGACGACCACGAACTCTCGGAAGGCGACGTCATCAAGGTCGTGAGCGCGAACTGAACGCCGATCCGCAACCGTCGAGGGCGGGGACCTCGATGTCACGGTTTACGAACTGTAACGGCAAAAGGTGGTGGATACCGACGCGACCGGTCACCTTTTGGGAGGGGGACGCGCAGTGAGGGGTATGAACGTCTTCGCTGTGGAGGGATTGCCGGAGATTCGACCCGGTGACGACATCGCAACCCTCGTCGAACAGCAGGTCGACCTCCGGCCCGACGACATCGTCTGTAGCGCCAGCACAATCGTCTCGAAAGCCGAGGGACGACAGGCGGACCTGTCGGAGTTCCCTGCGGGAGAACAGGCCCGCCGGATAGCGCGACGCATCGGCGACCTCGCAGGCGAACAGAAGGACCCGCGGTTCGCACAGGCGGTCATAGAGGAGAGCGAGGAACTGCTTCTGGAGCATCCCATCATGCTCGCGGTCACGAAGTTCGGACACATCACCGTCAACGCCGGCATCGACCGGTCGAACATCGCCGACGCGGACCTGCTCCTGTTGCCGGAGGACCCATCTGCGAGCGCCGAGCGACTCCACGAGGAACTGGGAGTCCCGGTCGTCGTGACTGACACGTCCGGTCGGCCGTTCCGCTACGGGCAACGCGGTGTGGCGCTCGGGTGGGCCGGCATGCCGGCGGCGCGGGACTGGCGCGGCGAACGCGACCGCGAGGGCAGGGAGATGAGTGCGACCGTGCAGGCCGTGGTCGACGAACTCGCGGCGGCCGCGAACCTCGTCACGGGCGAGGGAGCGGGCGGCACGCCCGTCGCAGTGATTCGAGACTGGGACTTCGGCGACTTCGACGGCAGTGACAACCTGTTCCGCGACGAGGACGACGACCTCATCCGGCCCGCAATCCGGGAGTGGTCGTATGCTGGGGATTGAACTCACCCCCGAGCATCCTGTCGGGCGTCTCGCCGAACTGGCAGTCGCCACGGAAGATGAAGGATTCGATACGGTCTTTGTCAGCCACCACTACAACAACCGCGACGAATTTGCGGTCCTTGCGGCGCTGGCAGAGGCGACCGACTCGATACAGCTCGGTCCGGGGGTGACGAATCCGTACGAAACCCATCCCGTTACGCTCGCGTCGCGGATGGCGACGGTCGACGAACTCTCGGAGGGGCGCGGCGTTTTCGGACTCGGTGCCGGCGACCGCTCGACGCTCGCCAACCTCGGATTCGACCGCGAGCGCCCCCTCTCTCGCGTTCTCGAAACGATGCAGGTCGCCCGACGGCTGTGGGCTGGTGAGCGCGTCGACCACGACGGGACGTTCACCGTTGCCGATGCCGGGTTGAACTACGATGTCGGTTCCGTTCCTGTCTACGTGGGTGCACAGGGGCCGGACATGACCCGAATGGCCGCGAAGTACGCTGATGGCGTTCTGTACAACGGTTCGCACACTCGCGACGTCGAGTGGGCCAGCGAGCGCGTTTCCGAGGGTCTGAGCGACCGAGATGGGGGTGAATCGTCGTTCGACTTCGTGGCCTACGCCAGTGTCAGCGTCGCGGAGACGGGCGAGCGTGCCCGCGAAGCCGCGCGGCCCCCTGTCGCTTTCATCGCCGGTGGAGCGCCCGGTCCGGTCCTGACCAGGCACGGAATCGACGAGTCGCGGGCGCAAACTCTCGGCGAGAACATCGAAGCAGGCGAGTTCTCGGCGGCGTTCGACCTCGTCACGGAGCGAATGATAGACGCCTTCTGTATCGCCGGCACGCCCGGGGAGGTGAGCGACCAGGTCTCCCGTCTCCTCGAAACGGCCGACGGCGTCGTCCTCGGCTCGCCCCTCGGCCCCGACATCGAGGAGGCGATCACTCTTCTGGGTGAGTCGTTCCCGGCGAATCAGGGATGAGTATGTCCACCCCCGCACCGAGGACGAGGTAGCCAAATATCGCAGACGGGACGACGATGAAGAGCACTCCGAACAGCAACAGGACCGCCTCGACCGGCCCCTGCACGGCGACGTCGGCCAACTCCCCGGGCATATCGCGGATGCTGTCGATCAGGTCCGTGTGGATGCTCATGTCCCTCCCTTCCACCGGCGGTTACTTGTCGTTTCTGTCTCGGTGCCCTGCGAGGAGGGGGAGGACCATCATCGCTAAGGGGACAGAACGGAGAGAGTACGCATGGGGCGAGTACTGCATGGCGAACTACTCGCTCGATGACTTCGCCGGCGACGGGGACGCGGAAAGCTCGGAGCCCGATGAGTCGAATGAAGCCCCTGGTGGGGTCTCCGGTGTTCAGTCTCCCGAGGATGGAGAACACGCCGAATCACAGTCGGTACACACACCGGAGCCGGCGAAGACGACCGCACGATTTTCCGGGGAAGGAGTTGCCTGTGAGACGTGTGGCGAGACCGTTTCGCGTCTCTGGACGGACGACGGGCAGTTCGTGTGTCGCTCTTGCAAAGAATGGTGAGTGTGGTCGGGTCAGTCAGTGGAACGTGCGACTGACCTTGCCTTCGTCGTCGGCTCCGGGTTCGGCACTGTCGAAGTCCTCCTCGATTTCCTCGTAGCGTTCGCGCGTGTCCTCGTCGACGCTGGGATTGACCTCCTCCAGGGCCTGCTCGAAGTGTTCGCGCGTCACGCGGACGTTGCCGACACTTTCCCCGATTTCGTCGGGGGAGACGCTGTTGATGAACTCCCGCGAGGCCGCCATCGACGCCTCGCGACAGACCGCCTCGATGTCCGCACCGACGTAGCCCTCCGTCCGGGCCGCGAGTTCGTCGAGGTCGACGTCGTCGGCCAGGGGCTTGCGACGGGTGTGGACATCGAATATCTTTCTGCGGGCCTCCTCGTCGGGAACCGGGACGTGGATGTGCCGGTCCAGCCGCCCGGGCCGGAGGAGCGCCTTGTCGATGAGGTCCGGCCGGTTCGACGTCGCGATGACCACGACGTCTTCCAGCTCTTCGAGCCCGTCGAGTTCGGTGAGTAGCTGGGAGACGACGCGTTCGCCGACGCCCGAGTCGCCCATGCGCTGTCCACGCTCGCTCGCAATGGAGTCAATCTCGTCGAAAAAGACCACCGTCGGGGCGTTCGCCCGGGCCTTCTCGAACACCTCGCGGACACCCTTCTCGGACTCGCCGACGTACTTGTTGAGCAGTTCCGGTCCCTTGATCGAGATGAAGTTGCTCTTGGATTCGTTGGCAATCGCCTTGGCGAGCAACGTCTTGCCGGTACCCGGCGGCCCGTACATCAGGACGCCCTTTGCGGCCTGCATGTCCATCTGTGCGAACACCTCGGGATATTCGAGGGGCCACTGGATCGTCTCGCGCAGGCGCTCTTTGGTCTCCTCCAGTCCGCCGACCTGGTCCCACGTGACTTCGGGGACCTCGACGAAGACCTCGCGGAGCGCCGAAGGCTCGATGCCCCTCATCGCCTGCTTGAAGTCCGCCTCGGTGACGCGGAGCTGTTCGAGCGCCTCGGCGTCGATTTTGTCCTCTTCGAGGTTCAGCTGTGGCCGCACCCGCCGGAGCGCGTTCATCGCGCTCTCCTTGGCGAGTTGTTCGATGTCCGCGCCCACGAACCCGTGGGTGTTCTCGGCGTACATCTCCAGGTCGATGTCGTCTTCGAGGGGCATCCCGCGGGTGTGGACCTGCAGGATTTCCTTGCG
>PXQO01000104.1:0-9758 GCA_003021285.1 Halobacteriales archaeon QH_2_65_14
CCCCGCCCGTATTCGTGACGTTCACGTCCACCGTCAGCGTCTCTCCCTCCCGCACCGTCGAGTTCGTGCCCGTGATGTCCACGTCGAAGAAGGGACCGCCCTGGAAGTCGATGACCTCGATTTCGATCACGTCCCCGCTGCCGCCGCTCCAGGCGTACACGTCGACGGTTCCGTTGGCCTGTGGCTGGAACGTCGTCGACGTTTCGCCGGCGGCGTTCGTCGTTGCCTCGCCGGGGTTGATCTTCCCGATGTTCTCGTCCCCGACGGCGAACTCGACGGTTGCACCCTGCGCAGTCCTGTTGGTGTCGACCGTGAGTTCGAGGTCGTCCGCCTTCGAGTGGTTGAACGTACAGGACTCGTCGTCGCACGTTTCGGTCCCTGTTTCGCCGCTCGGGTCCTGCCACGTTACGTTGAACGCGGCGTCGCTCCCGCCGCCGCCACTCCCGGGCTTCGGTTCGACGTCGACAGTCATCGTGACGTTTTCGGGAGTCCCCGCCTCGTGTGCCTCGCCATCCCGGGGAACGTACGCCGGCGCGATGCTGAAGTTGACGTGGTTCGTCCCGTCGTCGAGGCCCCTGTATTCGACGGTAATCCGCCCCTCGGAATCGGTTACTTTCGTGATCTGATCGGTGCCGGAACCCGTGAACACACCCCGTTGTGCGGAGGCGTTGACGGTCACGCCGCTGACCGGGCCGTTGAAGCTATCGCGAACTTCGAGTTCGAGTCGCTGTGTCCCGTCCTCCTGGATGGTCGTGCCGTTCCCGTCGACGTCGGTCAGGTACGCCTCGTCGGGCCGTGTGATCCGTGTGCCGACGCCGATCTTCCCCATCTGGAGCGTGTAGGTCTCGCCGGCTTCGAGCGTGACGGCGAGCAACGAGAGTCCGTCGATTCCGGCGACGTCGCTCGTGGTGACGGACTCGACGTGGCCGCCCTGGGCGACCATCTCCGGTTCGAACACGTTCTGCCACTCGTCTTCGTTCATCCCGGTTGGCACTGTCAGGGTGATCGGACCGGTTTCGTTGGTCACTTCGACAGTGCGCGACCGCGTACTCACCGGTTCGAACTCGACCGAGGCGCTTCCGACCCGGTTCTTCAGAAACGTGCCGTTGAGAGTGACGACGGTGATGCGGTCGTCCCTGACGAGGACCTGTCCGGTGGACGCCTGGGTCACGTCGCCGCTTTCGAAGGAGTTGTACAGAACGCTGTGTTCGTAGATCGTTCGTGGCGCGTTGGTATAGAGGTTGTAGCTCGGCCGATACTCGATAGCGCCGGTGTTGTACCCCCTCCCCGTCCCGTTCCAGAAGTCCCCGACCTCGCCCGCCGCGGTCGCGTTGGTAATCGTGAACTCGACCCGCTCGTCGGTCGTACCCACGGTCCGTAACGTGCCACTCGCGGGACCGGGGTTGACGAAGATTGTCCGGGATGGATAGCGGGTCCCGAGTGTCACCGACACCGAGCGCGTCGTCGTGACCCCCTGCATCGAGACCGCGGTGCTGCGCAGTTCCGTCATCTCGTCACGAACCTCCTCGTTGTGGTTGAACTCGATGCCCTCGTTGTGGTTGGGAACGACGAACGCCTGGTACAGGGAGAGAAAGACGATGAGAATGCCAAAGATCAGCACTGCCCCTATCTGGATAGCCTGCGCCCGCTGATCGGCCGAGAACCGCATTGGGGCATCTACCGTGTAAGAAAATAAAAAACTGTTCGTAGATATGAGCCGTCTGATACTGACCAACGTGCAAGGATGAGGGCAGTTACCGGTCGGGGAGGTCACTCATAGTGGTTACTGTGATTGTTTTCGTGACCAGGACACGTGCACCCCATTTCGCCGTCTCATAGTGGTTGTTGTGAGTATGTACCGCCGTGGAGTCACTCCTCGCCCGTTTCAGCCGCCGAAACAGGGATACTTTCGCGCCGGGCCGAAACGAGTCACGTCGCTCGGTTCGTGAATCACGAGGAGGCGCACGGGGTCCCCGGTCACGCCGTGGGTGCCGTTCCATCGGTCACCGGAGGCGAACCGGGTGTCGTCGGTCCCCCGCTCCTGGGTGAACGACCCGTCGGCGAGCGTGGCGCGTTCCTCCGACTCCCCGCGCAGTATCACCAGGACGTCGCCCGCAACGAGGTTGTCCCCGCCCTCGTGTTCGAGTATCACACTGGTGGCCGTCACGTCGCTCGCGACGTGGACCCGCTTGGTGTCGTCAGCCTCCGCCTGCCACTCCGCGATGAAGACGACGCCGATTCCGAACACCAGCACCACGACGACGCCGACGAGCAGGACGATTCCGACCGTCTCTGACTGGCCCCGCCGACAACACATGTTCTATGCGTGCCATCTCTCACCTAAGTAGGTTCCGTTCAGTGGGAACGCCGCTGTGCAGATTCTGCTCACGCGGGAACGCGAAGGGAGTTCGACTCACGCGGGGAACAGAAAGGAAAAGTAGACAGGACAGTGTCGGAGTCAATCCTGCTCGTCTTCTTCGATGACTTCGGGGTCGCTCATCGCCGTCTGGAGGCTGTCGATGCCGTTGACCCACTCGGCGACGAGACCGAAATCCAGGTCGTCGGCCATCCCGATGTCCATCTCCTCGCCGTCGATGACGAGCGTCGCCGCCTGCACGCAGTATCCGAGTGCCGCGTCGAGTTCCGACGGGCCGATCGGATCCGTGGGGCTCAGCCACCGAGCCCGGGATTTATCCGTGTGAACGACTAACGTGGTGTTGAACGATGTGTCACCACTACGAGTTCAGCTCCGCCCGAGAGTACGAGCACGAACACGCGACCGACGACGAGACCGCCGAGGAGGTCACGGCCGACTTCGACGAGGCCGTAGTCGGTGATGATCTTGGCGACGGCGATGGCCGTGTCGTCCTGCAGATTCAACAACAGCCGCGCGGAATCCTCCTCGTCGGGGTCGATCTCCTCCTCGCGGAGCCTCTCTATCCAGTTCTGCCAGCGGTCTTCCGTGTAGTATTCCCCCGGCTCGCTGTTCATACTCATCGGTACTCGTCTCCGGGGTTATTACTTTCGACCCTCGACTCCCACGCGCTGTCCGGTTCTCGGTGGAACCAGACCCAGGCCAGCAAGTCGGTGGTACCGAACAGTCGAGCCTCGACCGCCTGTCGACCAATCGAGCCTCGACAGTCTGTCGACCAATCGAGCCTCGACCGCCTGTCAACGTCCTTCAATCGAGCGTCGACCGCGTGTCGATACCGTAGACGCGGGCCGGCGTGTCGACGTGTGCGGTACGGACGGCGTCCTCGTACCCCTGTTCGCGCATCCACCGCACCCGCTTGGGAACGGTTTTCGGTCCCAGCACCGCGCCCGGTCGGTCGGGGTCGTCGAGGAAATCCGTCTCCATGAGGAACGGCTCCCCGCTCTCGGCCGCGGTTTCGAGGTCGTCCCTGTTCGAGATGACGCTCGGGATGGGTCCCTCGACGCGGCCCCCGGCGTAGTGTTTGACCACCTGCTCGCGGGGCAGGCCGCGCTCACCGGCCCACTCGGCGACGTCGGCGAAGTCCTCGCCGCCCTCCGTGTGCAACTGGACGGCACAGCCCGTCTCCGCGCCGAGTTCGAAGGCGTGTCGCATCACCTCGTTGGAGGCGTCCCACACCGCGTCTGTGACGTCGTAGTGCGGGCGACCGGACTTGATCGCAAGCGCCGGCCCCTCGGCGACGAACTCCGCGGCGACGTCCAGCCCCATCTGCATGACGTCGCGCGCCTCCTCGGGGTCGTGGCCGCTGTCGACGAGCTGGGAGATGAGCGCCGGGTGAACGCCCAGCACGGGCCAGGCCCGACCCGGCAGGCGGTCGGAGGCCGCCGCCGTGACCCCGCAGGTTATCTCGAACGTCTCGCGGAACGCCTCCTCGGTACCGACTTCGTCGACCAGGTGCCAGGACGGTTTGTTGAGCACGAGCAGGTGCGTCCCGCCTGCCTCGGCGAACTCCGCCGCGGCCTCGGCACCGCGACCGTTGACGGGGTCCAGGTGGAGGTGGTCGTCGAGAATCGGGGTGTCCACGTCGGTCATGTCCGCCTCTCGGGCGGCCGACTGGAAAAGCAGTTCGTCTCCGGGTCGCCGTGGCTACAGCGTGATGGCGCGCTGTGCGCTGTTTCCGAGCGCGTCCGAACGGCCGTACTCGCCGGGTGCAACCGCGACTGTCTCGACGCCACGTCCCGCGGCCAGTTCGAGGACCGGTTTGAAGTCGGTATCCCGGGAGACGAGCACGAGCACGTCGATGACGTCCTCGACGGCGGCGGCCGTCGCGTCGACTGCGAGCCGGACGTCCACGTCGCCGCTGGTCGTCACGACCGAGAACCCCCGCGCCTCGGCCGCCTGGACGAGTTCGGGCGTCGCGTGCTCGTCGAGATAGAGGCTCGTCATCGCCCGCCGCCCCTCCTCGTCGGCGAGGTCCCTGAGGTCGTCGAGGTCGACGTCGAACTCCTCGCGGAGGACGTTCGGCCACACACGACGGGCTTTTGCCCGACGGGTGGATAGTCGACGCCAGATGGAACGCGACCGACCCGACGCGGGAATCCTCGCCTACCTGGGAGTCGTCTTCGGGCTGTCGACGCTCCTCGTGGGCATGCTCTATCTGCTGTTCGTCAGCGGCTTCACCGAGGGCGTCGAGGCGTTTCTCGCCGACCCCGTCGGGACGCTCGGGAGCAATCCGCTCGGGGTCGTCTACCTGGTCGCAATCTTCGCGGCACTCGTGGCTCTCTTTGCCGTCGTCGTTGCGTTCGGCGCTAAATACGCCCACCCGAGCAGGATGGACCATCGGCGAAACAACTGACATCGTATCCGTTTCTCGGTCCGGACACCCGGAGTGAATCCGTGGGTTCAAATCCGAAGGGGTCCCAGTGGTGGTGAATGGCGACAGACCAGGCCGAGTGGCGCGAGTACTTTGGCTTCCCGGAGCCCTACGAGAACCAGGGCGAAGCCATCGAGGCCGCCATCGAGGTGGGCCGCGAGCACGGCTACCTCGCGATGGAGGGACCCTGCGGGACTGGCAAGACCATGGCGGCGCTCACCGCGGGGGCAACGCTGGTCCGCGAGGGCGACTCCGAGAACGTGGTCGTGGTGACGCCGGTCAAACAGCAACGCGCCCAGTTCGTCGAGGACCTCCGGACGCTGAACGAGGGGCTCGACGACCCCATGCAGGGCGTCGCACTCCTCGGCAAGCGCGACCTGTGTCCCTACGGCCGGGAGGACGTCTTCCCCGATGACGTCGGCGTCCACGACAGGTGCGAGGACCTGCGCGAACACACCGCCGGCCTGGTCGAGAGCGAGGGAACGAGCGACGAAGCGCCGGTCGCGACGGCCGACGTGGGCGGCGAAACCGACGAAATCTGGTGGGACCCACAGCGCGCCAGCGACCTCGTGAAACACGCCCGTCCTGGCGGCGCGGGCCAGCAGCAACTCGGGGTCGAGACGCTCGAAACCGCGGGCGCTGCGAGCCCCTATCCCCGGTCACAGCAGAGCGCTCCCGAGTCGATGGTCGAGGGCGACAGCGCGCCGCTGTACTGTCCGTTCGAGGCCGACTGGTACGCCCGCAACAAGGGCTCGCCCGTCGGGTTCGACGCCGGCGACCGGGGAGTGGTGACCGCCGAGGAGTACCTCCCCGCCTCGGTCGAACGGGGGACCTGTCCCCACCGCGCCATGAGCGTCCTGCTCGAATCGGCCGACGTCGTCGTCGGCAACTACAACCACCTGTTCGACCCCGCCTCGCGGCCGCTCCTCGCCCCCATCCTCGATAAAGACACGTTCCTGATCGTCGACGAGGCCCACCGACTCGAAGGGCGCGTCCGGGACCTGCTCTCGGACCGGGTGGGGCGGACGACGCTCAAGCGCGCACGCAACGACCTCCACACACTGCTCTCGCGTGCGCGCCAGAGCAGCGAGCACAGACAGCAGGTGCGCGACGAACTGGCGAGCCACGACGTCCCGCTTCGCGCCGTCGAAAAGGCCCGGGATTTCTACGACGACCTGCTGGCCTGGCTCGACGAGTACGTCGCGGCGTCTCTCGACGAGGAGTTCGGCCGCGAGTGGCGCGCCGGCGTGCCGGGCGAAAAGCTCCCGGACCACGACCTCGAACTCCCGTTGCGCGACCCCGAGCGCGTCGACCAGGACGCGCTGACGGCCTGGGCTGAGAAGGAGGGCTACACCGGCGAACTGTGGCGGTCGCTGTCGGCCATCGGGGGCGCAGTCGAGCGGGCCATCGAGGAACTCGGCATGACGCGCACGCCGGTCTGTCCCGCCGTCGGCGCGCTCATGGGCCGGTGGTGGGAGTGCGACCACGCGACCTATCTGCGGGAAATCGAACTGGAGCACTCGCCCAAGGACGAGCGGAACGTGAGCGAACCCTGGGAGGCCCAGTACACCGCCGGCCTGGTCCTGTTCGAGTGCATGCCCGGCGAGACGCTCCGGGAGATATTCGACGGACTGGGCGGGGGGGTCCTGATGAGCGCGACGCTGGAGCCACTCGACGTCTTCACCGAGGTGTCGGGGCTGGAAGCGCTCCGGGAGCGACGACCCGTCGTCGAGCGGACCTACGACCTGCCGTTTCCCGAAGCGAACCGCGCCTCGTGGCTCGTCGACACGACGCCGTTCACTGCTCGCAACCGCGGCGACCCCGGCGAGAACCGGAACCAGGAGACGTGGAACCGGACGCGCGACGAGTACGCCCACGTCCTGCGGACGCTCGCCCGGTCGCCGGGGAACGTCCTGCTCGCGATGCCCAATTACCGGGAGGCCGAGTGGGCCGGCGCGTACCTCGATAGCGTGGTCGAGAAGCCGGTGCTGGTCGACGAGAGTTCGAGCAACGAGGCGACCGAGGAACTGAAAGGGCGGTTCTTTGCGGGCGAGGGGAAGGTGCTCGTGACGAGCACGCGGGGGACGCTGACCGAGGGCGTCGACTACGACGGCGACAAACTGCACTGCTGTGGCGTCGTCGGCGTCCCGCTGGTCAACATCGGCTCGCCGCGCGTCCGGGCGGTCCAGCGCGCCTACGCCGACGCCTTCGGCGAGGAGAATGCCTTCGAGTACGCGCTCACCGTCCCGGCGGTACGCCGCGCCCGTCAGACGCTCGGGCGGGTCATCCGCGGCACGGACGAGGTCGGCATCCGCGTCCTCGTCGGTCGGCGGTACGTGCCGGGCGCGCGCCACAGCGTCTACCCGTACCTCTCGCCGGGCGAGCAATCGGAGTTCGTCCGGATGACCCCCGAGTTCCTGCCGGGGAAAATCGAGGCGTTCTGGGCGGACCGCAGTGGGCCGGAGTAACGGAAAGCATTAGGGAGAGACGCTCCTCGACACAGCCAGAGACGCGTTCGCGAGACCGGCGGTATCCCCTGATCGAGCCGAGAACAACCATGGACGACATCACACAATCGTGTCTGCCGAGCCAACGGAACTGATTCCCATGCAACGGGCTTCCCTTGAGGCACGCGAACTGGTCCTGGGACTGGCCCCTGTCGAGACGTTCGAGCGGCTCACGATGCAGTTGATCCCGTCCGATTCAATCGAACCGAACCTGATGCTGATCGTCGCAATCATCGTGACGCTGGGCGTCGCGTCCCAGGTGATCGCGGCCCGGTTCCGCATCCCGAGCGTCCTGTTTTTGATCCTCGCGGGCATCGCGGTCGGGCCGAAAGGCCTCGGCATCGTCACCCAGGCGTCTTTCGGCGACGCACTGTCGACCATCGTCGGACTGAGCGTCGCCATCATCGTCTTCGAGGGGGCGTTTCACCTCCACCTCGACAAACTCCGCGAGGCACCGTCGCCGACGCTCCGCCTCGTCACGGTCGGTGCGGCGATATCCTTCCTGGGAACGGCGGTTGCCGTACGGCTCCTGCTCGGCGCGGACTGGGGCATCGCGTTCGTCATCGGCGCGTTGCTCATCGCCACGGGACCGACGGTCATCACACCGATCCTCGAAGTCGTTCCCGTCCGTCGGCCAATCGCCACTGCACTGGAGACCGAGGGCATCGTCAACGACGTCACTGCCGCCGTCCTCGCGGTCGTCATCTTCAAGACGGTCACCGCACAGCAAGCCGGTGCGGACGACTTTCTGGGTGCGTTCGCCGAGCGGATCGGTGCCGGCCTGGGCGTCGGAATACTCGTCGCTGCCGTGCTGTGGTACTTCATCAAACACACCGACCTCTCGCCCGAAAACGCCCCGCAGAACGCCCGACTGATATCGTTCGCGGGGGCAATCGCCGCGTTCAGTATCGCCGATACAATCGCCACCGAGGCCGGGGTCGCCGCCGTCGCCACTGCGGGTATCATTCTCGGCAACGCCGACCTCCCCTACCAGGAGGACATCGAGGAGTTCAAAGGCGACATCACGCTGATCGTCCTCTCGTTTATCTTCATCGCGCTTGCGGCGCTCATCGAAATCGAGACGTTGCTGGATTTGGGGGTGGAGGGCGTCCTGCTCGTGTTGGTCATTACGCTCGTGATTCGACCGGCGCTGGTCTTTATCTCGACGGCCGGGTCCACGTTCACGAACCGCGAACGGTTGTTCGTGAGCCTCGTCGGGCCACGCGGCATCATTCCCGCGTCGGTCGCGACGCTGTTCGCCATCGAACTCACGGTGATAGCCGACGAACAGGGACGCACGGCGCTGGAAACCCAGGCCGACATCCTGGCGGGAACGGTCTTTCTGGTCATCCTCACGACGGTCGTGTTCCAGGGCGGACTCGCAAGACAGATTGCCGAGCGGCTGAAAATCCTCCCCATGCGCGTACTCATCGTCGGGGCAGGGAAAGTCGGCCGTTCGCTCGCCGAACGCCTCACTGACCGCGGCGAAGACGTCATTCTCGTCGACAAGGACGAATCGGCCGTCGAGTCGGCGCGTGCCGCCGGATTCACGGTCGAGAGGGGCGACGGAACGGACACGGAGTTGCTCCAGCAGGTCGGAGCCGGCCAGGCCAAAATCGTCATCGCCGCGACGGCCAACGACGACGCGAACCTGCTCGTCTGCCAGCTGGCGAGGTCGCGGTTCGACGTCGAGAAGGTCGTCGCCAGGGCGAACAACCCCAACAACGTCAAGCCGTTCGAGGAACTCGGCGTCGAGGCCATCTCGGCGTCCGACGCCACGGCGTGGGCGCTCGACAACGTCATCGAGCGGCCCGCACTCTCGAAGTGGATGACGGAACTCGGCCGTACCGGCGACGTCCAGGAGATCGAGGTGACCGCCGAGGACCTCGTCGGCAAGACCATCGGCGAACTCGACGAGGAACTCCCCAACGGCGTCCACATCGCGCTCGTCGGACGCGACGGCGACAACCACGTCCCCGAGCGGGATTTCACGCTCGATTACGGCGACCATCTGACGTTCCTGGGCCACACTGAAACGGTCAAGGAAGCGCTCGACCAGGTCCACCCCCACGACTGAGGACCACCAGCGCGACGTTTTTCGACGCCAGTGACGGATACTGTTTAGTCGACCAGATGTGCGTCGACTCGTGCGTGTCATCGGATGCGGTGTCGGCCATTATCCACACGAACGAACGGGAGACAGTTCAATCTACCTCGTGTCTCTCAGCCGGCCGTATTCGTCGTAATTGTTTGTATACGACCGCAAGGAGTGCGCAGACGGGACAGAGAGCGGGAGAGGGGGCGAGTGGTGGCAGGGCGGTGGCGTCACTCGCGGCGGACCTCGTGTCGGCCGAACCCGTAGCGGAGGCGGTTGGCGAGTCGCCGGGAGAAGCGGTCGGACCGGCTGGCGAACCGCTCGGACAGCGCCCCGTAGATGAGCGGCAGG
>PXQO01000104.1:9780-25156 GCA_003021285.1 Halobacteriales archaeon QH_2_65_14
CGCCCCGTAGATGAGCGGCAGGGGAACTTCCTGTTCGAGGGCCTCCTGAACGGTCCAGGTCCCCGTCGACCCGCCGGCGACGTGGTCGGCCACGTCCCCGAGGTCGGACCCCTCCTCGCGGAACGCCTCCTCGCAGAGTTCCAGCAGCCACGAGCGGATGACCGCGCCGTTGTTCCAGGTCCGCGCGACCGCCTCAAGGTCGAGGTCGTACCGACCCTCGTAGAGCAGTTCGAACCCCTCGCCGTAGGCCTGCATCAGGGCGTACTCGACGCCGTTGTGGACCATCTTGACGTAGTGGCCCGCGCCGCTCGGTCCCATCCGGTCGTGTCCGTCGGGGCCGGTGGCGACGGCGTCGAAGACGGGTGTGAGTTCCTCGTAGGCCCACTCGGGACCCCCGACCATGAGCGAGAATCCGAGTTGTGCCCCCGCGGGACCGCCGCTCGTCCCGCAGTCGAGATACGCCGCCTCGACCCGTTCGGCCCGGCGGACCGACGCCTCGAAGTGGGAGTTGCCGCCGTCCACGACGACGTCGTCTCCATCGAGGTGGGGCAGACCAGTTTCTCGTCTCCGAGTTGCTCGGCGAGGTCCGGGATGGAGTCGGCACCGCGCGCGCCGGCCGATTCGGCGTCCGCGACGGCGTCCTCGTCGACGTCGAACGCGACGACGTCGTGGCCGTCCGCCAGCGTCCGGTCGACGACGATGCGGCCCATCCGCCCGAGTCCGATGACGCCCAGTTCCATACCCGCTGTCTGCGTGGCTGAAAGGTAGGGGTTGTGGTTTCCCCGTCTCCGCCTCCTTGTGCAACTCCCAGACCTGCACCGTGTGGCCGTCATCGAGCGATTCGTCGGTGAAATCGCCGGTCACCGACCACGCCTCGAACGGCGAGAGCCGCGCCAGCACATCGGGAACGCGCTGGGGTGGTGTTACATGGACTTCGCGGCCCGGTACCTCCGGCTTGCGGGTGACGACGTGCTCTTTTTGCAGGGGTGGGACTGTCACGGCCTCCCGACGGAGGTGAAAGTCGAAGGAGGGCGTCGAGGGTACGCTGTACTACGTCGTGTTCCCGGGTGTCGACGGCGACGACATCGAGGGCCTGGGAAAGAGGGGAAAAGGGGTGGGGAAAGGGGGTGGGGAAAGGGGGATAAGTGGCACCCAAAACGGGTGCACCCGGAGATAGCAGATTCATCAATAAGAACTTTCTGGTCTCGCACCTGCGCCCAGTCCGGTGGTTTTCGTTATATTTCCGTAACAGACTATCCGAAAAAATAGTGTTGCCCCCGTGAAACGGGGTTCGCGGGCATCCGGGGCATCCTGAACCGTAGTTTGGTGTGTGACCAGCACACATATGTGTCATCAGGGCATACCCACGGGCAGTGACGACGAGGCCCTCTCGTTCCAGACAGCCGACAGTTCGGCAGGCGGAGCGCGCGGACCTACTCGCGGTGTCCCGCATCGAACAGGCGGCGTTTCCACAGCCGTGGCCGTTCAGCGCGTTCGAGCAGTACCTCGGCGGACCGGGATTCCTCGTCGCCGAGGACAACGCCATCGTCGGCTACGTCGTCGCGGACACCGTCGACACGCACGTCGGCACGATAGGGCACGTCAAGGACCTCGCAGTCCACGAGGAACGCCGCGGGGAAGGCATCGGGACGCGGTTGCTGAACCGCGCGCTCGCGGTCCTCGACGGCGACGTCCGGGAGGTCAAACTCGAAGTCCGGGAGAGCAACGACACCGCGCTCAGTCTCTACCGGACACACGGGTTCGAACACCGCCGCACCATCCCGGGCTACTACAGCAACAACGAGGACGCACTCGTCCTCGTGCGGGAACTGTGAACGGGCAGGCGTTCGCCTCACTACCGCTGTCACTCACTGTCTCCCCGGAACGGCCGCGCCGGGTCGCCGGGAACCGATACGCGCTTGCCATCGGAGGCCGAACGTGGGCCTGTGACCGCCGACCGCGACCGCGTCGTCCTCTCTGCCGTCGTGTTCGCCGTCCTGTTCGGGCAGGTGCTGCTCTATCCCGGCATCCCCGACCTGGTCGCCGCGCTCGGCGGAACGCCGGCCGACTGGGGTGGGAACGTCGGCGCGGTACTCGACGCCGGCAAGTGGTTCCTGACCGCCGAGTTCCTCGGGTTCGTCCTCTTTGCCGGGCTCTGGGGCGCGCTGAGCGACGCCACCGGCGTCCGTACGCCCCTCGTCGCCTTCGGCGCACTCCTCGGCGGTGCCTGTTACCTGGCACTCGCGGTCCTGCCGGGACTCGTCACCCTCCCCTACGGGGCGGTTCTCGTCCTCCGATTCGTCCAGGGAGGGGCGACCATCGGCGCGCTCTCGCTCGCGATCACGACCCTGATGGACCTGGGCGGGGGGCACGGCCGGAACATGGGCGCGGCCGGCCTCGCAATCGGGTTCGGGACGGCGCTCGGGTCGCCCGTCGGGGGCCAGCTTTCGGAACTCGACCCGCTTGCGCCGCTGTACGGGGCCGCCGTCGTGCTGGTCCTGGCCGGACTGCTCGCCACCGCGGCGACCGACCGGACGCCGACATCCCGCCGCGGCCTCGGGACGGCCATCGCCAGCCTCCGCGAGCGGCCCGCCGTCGCCGTCCCATTCGCCTTCGGCTTCGTCGACCGGCTCACCGCCGGGTTCTTTGCCCTCGTGGGTACTGTCTACTTCCAGACTACCTTCGGAATCGGGGCCGGCCGGACGGGACTCCTGCTTGGGGCGTTTTTCTTCCCGTTCGCGCTGTTGCAGTACCCGCTCGGTCGGCTCTCGGACCACATCGGACGGGTCATCCCGGTCGCCGTGGGCTCGATTGGCTACGGTATCGCCATCATCGGCGTCTTCTATGCACCGACAGTCCTGGCGGCCGGCGTCGCCATGCTCCTTGTCGGCGTCGTCGGCGCGCTCGTCGCCCCCGCGACGATGGCGCTGGTCACTGACCTCGCGGCCGAGGACGGCCGGGGGGTGGCGATGGGCGGGTTCAACGTCTTCGGCAGTCTCGGCTTCCTGACCGGCATCGTCGGCGGCGCGACGCTGGCCGGCGGTGCCAGCTTCGAGGTGGCGTTCCTGACTGTCGGGCTCTCCGAGGTCGCCATCGCACTCGTCATGTTGCCTGTCCTCCTCCGGTTGAGCGTCCCCGCGACGCCCTGGCGGGAACGGGAGCGGACGCCGTAGCGCGGTCGTCGGAGGGACTCGTTTCCGACGCGCGCCGGGACCACAACGCCCATGCGTTCCCGTCGCCAGTGTTCACCCGAGGTGGTCAGGTGACCAGCAACCGAGAATACGGAGACGACTACCCGGACAAGACGCTGTACCTCCCGGGCCCGACGGAGGTTCGCAACGACGTCATCGAGGCGATGTGCGAACCGATGTTCGGCCATCGCATGGACCGGATGACGGACCTCTATACGACCATCGTCGAGGACACGAAGGAGTTTCTCGACACCGACAACGACGTCATCGTCCTCACGGCCTCGGGGACGGCGTTCATGGAAAGCACCGTCCTGAATCTCGTCGATGAGCGCGTCCTCTGTACGACCTGCGGGAGTTTCAGCGAGCGGCAGGCTAACGTCGCCGAGCGCCTCGGCAAGACCGTCGACAGGCTCGAATACGACTGGGGGCAGGCGGTCAAACCCGGGGACGTGCGCGAGGCACTCGAGGAGAGCGACCGGGAGTACGACGCCGTGACCTGCGTGATGAACGAAACCTCGACCGGCGTCCGCAACCCCATCGAGGCGACCGGCGACGTCGTCGCGGAGTATCCCGACACCTCCTTCGTCGTCGACGCCATCTCGGCGCTGGGCGGCGACTACGTCGACATCGACGGCCACAACATCGACGTCATCTTCACGTCGGTCCAGAAGGCCTTCGCCATGCCGCCGGGGCTCGCCGTCTGCGTCGTCAGCGACGACGCCTACGAGCGCGAACTGGCAAAGGAGTCGGCCTCCTGGTACGGCGGCTTCCAGCGCACGCTTGATTACTACGACCGCAAGGGACAGACCCACTCGACGCCCGCCATCCCGGTCATGCTGGCCTACCGCACGCAGATGAAACACATGCTCGACGAGGGCCATCAGGTCCGCGACGAGCGCCACCGCGAGATGGCCGAGTACACCCGCGAGTGGGCACGCGAGCACTTCGGCCTCTTCGCCGAGGAGGGGTATCGCTCCCAGACTGTCACCTGCATCGAGAACACGCGGGACATCGACGTCGCCGCGACCATCGAGGCCGTCTCCGAGCAGTACGACATGGCCTTTGCGAACGGGTACGGCTCGCGCCTGAGCGAGAAGACGTTCCGCATCGGCCACATGGGCGAGCACGACGTCGAGAGTATCCGGGCGCTGACGGACGCCATCGAGGACGTTGCGGACCTCTAGGGGCGCGTCGACGTCGATGACGACTTTCCCGCGAACATCGCCGGACGTCAGATACTGGATTGCGTCGGGAACCTCAGCCAGCGGTAGGTCCGGCCGACGACCGGCGAGACGTCACCCGAGTCGAGCGCCGCCAGCGATTCCATCCATGAGCCCGAGCGCCCGGGGGAGGCTACCACGTGACGCTTTCTCTGACACGCTCACGGAACACCTATGTGGGAAAGTCACAAGAGCGTGCCGACGAGCGAAACCGGCGGGGTTCCTGCAGGACGACAGCCCGCCCTGTACCCGGGCGCGCGACTCACGGACGCGAGTCAGTCCCGGTCTCGGGAAACAGTGCCCGTTGCAGTTGCTCGTGGGCTTCGGTGCTCTCCATTCGCTCGGGGTAGGGGAGCGTTATGTCGTCCCCGTCCCCGGCGAGTGTGAGACGCAACACGGGCGTACGCTTGCGCTGGTAGAGCACGAGCAACGCGACGCCCGCGACCAGCGCGATCACGCCGAGTGCGAGCAACACGCGGCCAACCCACGTCAGTGCGGTTATCAGCAACTCCGCCATCGAGAGGAGGTCGCCGGCACCGAACCGATTTGCCCCCTCGGTTTCGAACGAGACGTCGCCGAAGATGGACCCGAAATCGACGAAATACCCGGTGGGAGCGAGGATCGCACCGACGAGTGCGTACTGGGCCCCCTTCGAGAGGTACCGTCGATTCCCCTCCATACCCGACGTGACGCCGGTGACGTTCGGGCGTTCGGCCTGCTGGAAGTTCTCGCCGTCCCCGCCGGGTGTGAAGGCGAGCACCCGCCGGTCCGTCACGACGACTTCCGCCCTGTCGAGTTCGACCTGCTCGTGGACCGACTCCCCCTCGTACAGGAGGTCCTCGATCTGCCCCTGCCACTGCATACGCCGGGATACGTGACCGGCTGGTAAGAGCGTATGGGTCCGACAGGCGAAACGAGGCGGCGACGGCCGGGAGGCATCGACGGTTTCTATACCGGGTCGACACAACGCCGAGCCATGACCACGGCCACGCAGGCTCCCGAGGACAACCCCTACGTCACGGACCCCCCGACCGACTTCGCCCCGGTCGAGGAGCTGAGCGAGGCGAAGGCCCGCGAACAGGCCGAGCGCCTCCGGGAGGCCATCCGGTACCACGACTACCGGTACTACGTCGAGGCCGACCCGGTCATCGGCGACCGGACCTACGACGCGCTCTTGTCCCGGCTCGAAGCGCTCGAAGGGAGCTTCGACCTCGACGACGAGGGGAGTCCGACGCGGCGGGTCGGCGGCGAACCGCTCTCGGAACTAGAAACCGTCGAACACGTCGCGCCGATGCTGTCAATCGACCAGAGCGGCGAGGCGGCGGACGTCCGCGAGTTCGACGAGCGCGTCCGGCGGGACCTCGATTCGGCGGGCTACGAGGGCGAACTGCGGTACCTCTGTGAGCCGAAGTTCGACGGCCTCTCGCTGGAGGTCGTCTACGAGGGCGGCGTCTACGAGCGCGCCGCGACCCGGGGCGACGGCCGCCGCGGCGACGACGTGACCGAACAGGTCCGGACCATCCCGGCGGTCCCACAGCGCCTGCGCGGGGACTACCCCGACTTCCTGGCGGTCCGCGGCGAGGTCTACATGCCCCGCGAGGCGTTCCAGGCGTTCAACCGCGAGCGCGTCGAACGCGGCGAGGACCCCTTCGCCAATCCCCGCAACGCCGCCGCGGGCACGCTCCGGCAACTCGACCCGTCGGTCGTCGCGGAGCGGCCGCTCTCGGTCTTTTTCTTCTCGGTGCTTTCGGGCGTCGAACTCGACCGGTCCAGCGACATCTACGAGCAGTTCCCCCGGTGGGGGCTTCGCGTAACCGACCAGGCGGAGGTCGTCGACGACGTCGAGGAGGCAATCGCCTACCGCGACGACCTGCTGGAACGGCGCGACGACCTGAACTACGAGATCGACGGCGTCGTCGTCACCGTCGACGACCGCGAGGCCTGCGACCTGCTCGGGCGAACGTCGCGCGCACCGCGGTGGGCCTTCGCCTACAAGTTCCCGGCACGGAGCGACGAGACGACGGTGCGCGACGTCGTGATCCAGGTCGGCCGGACCGGCCGGCTGACGCCCGTCGCGCTACTGGACCCCGTCGACGTCGGCGGGGTGACCGTCTCGCGCGCCAGCCTCCACAACCCGGCGGAGATCGAACGCCTCGGCGTCGACGTCGGCGACACCGTCCGGGTCGAGCGCGCCGGCGACGTCATCCCCGACGTCGTCGAGGTAATCGACGAGGGAAGCGAGGACGAGGACGCCGACGAGGGGAGCGAGGACGAGGACGCCGACGAGGGAAGCGAGGACGAGGACGCCGACGAGGGGAGCGAAGATGGAGGCACCGGCGAGCAAGACGATGGCCATTTTGCGTTTCCCGAGACGTGTCCTGCCTGCGGGACAGAAATCGAGCGCGACGGGCCGCTGGCGTTCTGTCCCGCGGGGCTGGGCTGTCCGGCACAGCGCGAGCAGGCCATCGAGTACTACGGGAGTCGGGAAGCGATGGACGTCGAGGGGCTGGGCGAACAGCGCGTCGCCCAGCTCGTCGATGCCGGTCTCGTGGACGAACTCGCGGACCTCTACGAACTGTCGGTCGAGGACCTCGCCGCGCTGGAAGGGTGGGGCGAAACGAGCACCCGAAACCTCGTCGAGGAACTCGATGCGACCCGCGAACCGGGGCTCGCCGAGTTCCTGACCGCGCTCGGGATACCCGAGGTCGGAACGACGACGGCCCGCGAACTCGCCCGTCACTTCGGGACGTTCGAGGCGGTCCGAGGCGCGAACGAGCAGGAGTTGCAGGCCGTCCCCGACGTGGGGCCGAAAGTCGCCGCCGCAATCCGGGAGTTCTTCGAGAACGAGCGAAACAGCGCGGTCATCGACCGACTGCTCGAACACGTCGGCCCGCAGGAAGCCGAGACGGCCGACGAGGGCGACAGGCCCCTCGACGGCGAGACGTTCGTGTTCACCGGCTCGCTCGACAGCTTCACGCGAAGCGAAGCACAGGACCTGGTCGAGCGCCACGGCGGGTCCACGACGGGTAGCGTCTCCGGAAACACCGACTACCTCGTCTCGGGGGAGTAGTCTACCCAGGTCAACTGACGGGATAGAACAGCAGGTCGACCGACGAAACGGATGAACACCTGTCAAATACAAGCCATTCCTCTTTCTCCTTTCTTTCCGTAACGACGACATGAACGCCAGTCACGAACACGGCAGTCCGAACGTCGACGTCGCCGGCGAACTGCACAGTGACGCCCTGGTCGAGTGGGTCGGCGAGAACGAGGAAGAAATCGCGGCGTGGACACAGACTGTCAAGATGGCACACTACTACCGTCGGATGTTGCTCGTCATCGCCGGCCTCGCGTTCACGGCGGTGTCGACGTCACTCGCCGCGTTGCTGGTCGGGAACGCCGGTGCGTTCGTCGTGGAGGGAGTGTCCTACGCCCAACTGCTCTATCGGGGGATGGTGCTTTTCGCGTCGGTCAACGTGGGCGTCGGAATCGTGATAGCGGTCCGGGAGTATTCGAGGCGGAAGATGAGTACCCGGGCGGCGACGATGCGGGCGATACAGATCGTGCGAGACGACACCCACGGCGGTTACTGACCGCCTGTGGGGCGTGAGGCGACGGTTCCTTCAAACGATTTCGTCGGGGTCGTGACCTTCGGCCATCCGCGTCGCTTCCGTCGCGTAGCGGTCCCGCGTCTCCGCGTCACCGACCGTTTCCAGCCTGTCGGCGTCGACGTTCCTCGCAGCCGTGACGTCTCTGCCCCGGAGCATGCGGTGGGAGAGCTGTTTCGTGAGGTGTCGCTCGCCGTCGGTCGTCGCGTACACCAGCGTGACGAGGTCCTCGTCGGTGCCGTAACTGCGTTCGACCAGCCAGACCCGCTCCGTGTCGTCCATACGCTCCCCTTGTGTGGCCTCCCTGTTGTATTCTCCGAGGGGGAAACAGTGACGTGGGGATACTCGCTTCGCCCGTGGATTCCCGCTGTCAGCCCCGCCGGTCCCGCGCCGACGATGCGGACGTCGAACTGTTCGGTGTCGGTTCCTGACATATCTCAACCTTCCCCACAGTGACGAAAAAGGTCCGTTTCGAGGACCTCCTCCACTCACAGCCCGAGCATGGCGACGGCGATGAGTCCCACGACGATGAACACGCCCAGCGCGACGAAAAACGCGTTTTCGAGGTCGATGTCGCCCGGTTCGAGCGGCTGGTTGGCTTCGAGCGTCCCGGCGATGCCCCCGCCCGTGCCGTCGGTCTCCTCGCCCTCGCGGTCCCGGATGTCCTGGAGCGAGAACCGCCACTCCTCGTCGTCCGTCTCGACCGGGACCTCCGTCTCGGTCGCGTCGGCGCTCGTCGCGTCCGGGTCGGCGCGTTCCACGCCGGTGGAGTCCTCCGGGTCAGTCTGCTCCACGTCCGTAGAGTCCTCGGGGTCAGTGCGCTTCACGCTGGCGTCGTCTTCGTCGGAACCGCGTTCCATACCCGGGGGTACGATACCGAGCGACAAAAGCGAAGCGCACTGGAGAGAGTTTCACGGGCGACACTCCCGAGAGACCGGTCTCCCATCGCTATGTCGGTTCACTCGTCTGTTCACTCGGTTTCCTCCATGGCGTAGGCCTTCCACTCACCGCTCTCGGTCCGCAGTTCGAGTTCCGCCGTCTGGGTCCCGGGACCCTCCCCGCCTGTCTCGATGTCGAGGACGGCCCGGACGTTCCGCCGAACCGAGCGGCGCTGATAGTGGTTGTTGTGAGTATGTCCCGCCGTGGAGTCACTCCTCGCCCGTTTCAGCCGCCCAAACAGGGATAATTTCGCGCCGGGCCGAAACGAGTCACAACAACCACTATGAGACGCCGCCCACAAGCACCCGGCGGCTCGCAGTGTCGGTCGTGTGGGAAAAACGCGGTCGGCAGTCGAACAGTCCTATCGGATGCGCGTGCCCAGCGGCGCGTCCTCGTGGGTCGTCAGGAGGTCGGCCTCCTCGCCGGCCGCCAGGACCATCCCGTTGGATTCGACGCCGAACAGTTCGGCTTTCTCCAGGTTCACGAGCACGATGACCCGCGTCCCCGGCAGTGAGTCGACGTCGTGGAGTTGCTTGAGGCCGGCGACGACCTGGCGCGTCTCGACGCCGACGTCGACCTCCAGCCGGACGAGTTCGTCGGCTCCCTCAATCGGTTCGGCCGTCACAATCTCGCCGACGCGCATGTCGACGTCCTGGAACTCCTCGAAACTGATGCGGTCGTCTCCGAGTGGGTCCGGGTCTGCCATCGTCTCGCTCCTTGCCTCCCCACCGGCTTCAGCTTCACCCTTCTCTGTGTCCTCCTCCTCGCTGGCGGCATCGTCCTCCCCGTCGCTGGCGGCCTCGATGCGCTCGCGGAGCTGTTCGTTGAGGTCCTCGATTTGCTCGTCCTCGACCTGGGTGAACAGTTCCTCGGGGGCACCGAACTCGGTCGGTGGGGTTTCGAGGGTGTCGTCGAGCGTGGCGTCGACGACGTCGCCGTCCTCGCCGAGCTGGTCCCAGAGGTCGGCGGCCTTCCCGGGCATGACCGGTTGCATCAGAATGGCACAGGCTTTCGTGAGTTGCACGCAGTCGCGGATGACCTGTGCGGCCTCGTCGGGGGCGTCGTCGATGAGGTTCCAGGGCTCGTTGCGCTGGATGTACTCGTTGCCGAAATCCGCGAGGTCGACCGCAACCTCGCCGACCGTGCGAACGTCGTACTCCCTGACCGCCTCCTCGAAGGTCGACACGGCCTCCTCGATGCGCCCTTCGACCTCGGGGCTGACCTCCGCCTCGGGCGTCCCGTCGTAGTTGCGGCTGGCAAAGAGCAGTGCGCGGTAACAGAAGTTCCCCAGGTTGCCGACGAGTTCGCCGTTGACCCGGTCGCGAAAGCGGTCCCAGGAGAAATCGACGTCGTGCTCGACGCCCGACCCCGTCGTGATGTAGTACCGGAACAGGTCCGGGTGGAAGCCCGTGTCGAGGTACTCCCCCGCCCAGATGGCGCGGTTGCGCGACGTCGAGAGGGACTTGCCGTCGATGCCGACGAAGCCCGTCGCCACCACGGCGCGTGGCTCGTTGTAGCCGGCCCCGCGGAGCATCGCGGGCCAGAAGACGCAGTGGTGCTGGATGATGTCCGACCCGATGACGTGGATGATCTCGCCGCTCTCCTCGGACCACTCGTCATCCCAGTCGCCAAAGCGCGTCTCGCCGCCGGGTTTCCAGACGGTCTCCCAGTCGTACTTGTCGCTCCCGACGCGCTCGGAGTACTGTTTCGTCGAGGAGACGTACTCGATGGGCGCGTCGACCCAGACGTACAGTACGAGATTCTCGCCTCCGGCGGCTTCGCCGCCTCCGTCCCGTTGCTCCGGAGGAGCAACGCTGTCACCTGGGTAGTCGATACCCCAGTCCATGTCGCGGGTGATACACAGGTCTTCGAGTTCGCCCTCGATCCACTCGCGGGGCTGGTTGCGGGCCTTCTCAGTTCCTTCGAGACGGTCGATGAACGCCTGGAGGTAGTCCTGGAAGTCCGAGAGACACAGGAACTTGTGCTCGCGGGTGCGGTACTCGGCGGGGTTGCCGGTCGTGACGCTCCGGGGGTCCTCGATTTCGCCGGGTTCGAGGTGGCGCTGACAGCCCTCGTCGCACTCGTCGCCGCGGGCCTTCTCGCCGCAGTACGGGCAGGTCCCCTCGACGTAGCGGTCGGGCAACGGCTCGTCGGTCTCGGCGTCCCAGGCGACCTGGATTTCCTTCTCGATGACGTGGCCCCGGTCGATCCACGCCCGGACGAACTCCCGGGTGAGTTCGGTGTTTTTCTCGTCGTGGGTGTGGCCGTAGTTGTCGAACTCGACGTTGAACTCGGGGAACGTCTCCTGGTACTGCTCGTGGTACTCCAGCGCGAACTCCTCGGGGTCCCGGCCCGCCTGGGCGGCGTTGACCGCGATGGGCGTCCCGTGCATGTCCGACCGCTCATGCCACAGTCTGGGTGACGCGACCTAAAAAGCCGGCCGGTTTCATCAACCGGCAACACCGTCCGGGAAACCGAGTGACAATCCTTTTTGGTAGTCATCGCTTCCCCGGATACGATGGAAGACCCACTAACGAAACGGCGTCGGCTCCTGCAGGGGGCGGGCGTCAGTGGAGCCACACTCCTGGCCGGCTGTCTGGGACTGTTCGGCTCCGACGACGAGGCGGCTGACCCGGACGAGGGATCGAACGGGAACGACACTGACGGCGGCGACGGCCCCGACTCCGACGACACGGGTGGCGACACGGGCGACGACACGGATGACGACACGGGCGATGACACCGGCAGTAACGACTCCGACGACGACACGAGCGGTGACGACACGAGCGGTGACGACTCCGGCGACGACGAGGACGTGGGAATCGAACTGGGCGAGGGCGACACCCGGGAAGTCGGCGTCGTCGTGGCTCCCGACCAGGCGGCGCTCCAGGACCTCCGGGAGCGAATGCAGGCAGGCGAGATAGAGAGACAGGCGGCAATCGAGGAGCAACAGCAGATAATCCAGGACAGTGCAGACGAACTCGTCGCTGCCATCGAGAACGATACGAGCCTCGAAGTCACCGAGAACCTCGGTGACCTGGGCGTGCTCCGCGTCGTCGGCGACGCGTTCGAACTCGTCGACACGCTGAGTTCGTCGCGTGCGACGGCGCTGGTCCCCCCGAGCGATCTGGACGAGGTCCAGCAAACCCCGGACCAGGGGTAACACGACTTCTGCCGTCCGGTCTCGTTGTCGACACCCAATAACCCAAGACGGAGGGTATTCAGCCCACCTACTATCAATATATCCCGGGACGGGGCGACGTCGGGACCGCCACCAGCGCACACCTGCGGAAGGTATACCCGGTTCGTCCACACGATGACCGGTCGCGTCGCGGCGACCGACTGGACGACGGTCGAGTTGTAGCGTCGCCCGTGCCCGAACGGTTGGCCACCTACGCCGTCGGTGTGTCGTTCGAATTCGCGTGGAGATGCCGCGTCCAGAGGACGAGCAGACTCGGCAACACGAGGACGCTCGCGACGAACGCGAACGCGAGCGCGAGGGCGACGATCAACCCGAACTGTTGCATTGAGGGGACGAGCGCGAACGCGAGCACGCCGAACCCGCCGGCGGTCGTGACGGCGCTGCCGAGCAACGCGCCGCCGGTGCCGACGACGCTCTCCCGGAGTGCCCGCTCGGTGTCGCCGTGTCGGTCGAGTTCGTGCCCGTAGCGCTCGCTCATGTGGATGGCGTAGTCGACGCCCAGTCCGATGGCGATAGAGCCGATGAGCGCCGTCGCGAAGCTGAACGGCAGGTCGGCCAGCGCCATCGTCCCGAGAATCCAGCTCAGCCCCAGCACGACGGGAACGAGCGTCACCGCACCGAGGCTGGCGCTCGACCGTTCGAGGCGGAACGCGACGAGCAGGACCGCGAACACGGTCACGAGCGTGATTGCCATTCCCTGGACGGTCGTCGTCGCAAGCTGGCGCTGGACGAGTTCGTTGACGATGGGCTGGCCAGTCACTGTCACCCTGTCGACGTCCGCAGCCCCGTCACCGTCGGTGTCGCCACCATCGCCGTCCGCTGTTCCTCCACCCTCGCCGGCCGCGATGACGTCACCGACCGCTCCCATCTCCGTGGTGACGGTCGAGGGGTCGGCGGTGCCGTCGACGACGACGCCGATCCGGAGTCCCCGGTACTCGCCGTCGTCGGTCCGGTGGAGGAGCCGGTCGGCCTGGTCGGGGGCAGCCTCGGAGAACGCGTCAAGCACCGCCGCGACGTTCTCGTCGGGGACGCCGTCGCCGTCGGTGTCGGCGTCGGCGAGCACCGAAGCGAACCGCTCGTTGCGCGCCGCGAGGTCGTGCATCGCCCCGACGGGGCCGGTCACCGCCGCGTCGCCGGTCGGGCGGGTGAACGTCACTGCCCTGTCGGCGGCGTCCCGCTCGGCGGCGGCGACCCGTTCGAGCGTCGCCGGGTTCGTCGGGTCCCCCTCGACGACGACGTGGATTTGCTGGTCGGGGGACTGGAAGTTGCCGTACAGGTACGCCTGCGTCTCGCGGACGTCGTACTCGCCGGGGGCGAACGGCTCGGGCAGTTCCTGCAGCCAGTCGGGCGGGTCCTCGGCGATGTAGTCCTGGGTGGAGAAGTTCGTCTCCAGTGTCGTCCCGGCGGCGACGCCGGCGGTGCTGAGAAGGACTGCGACGAGCACGATAGCGAGCGGCCGGCGGTAGCTGACCCGTGCCACGCCGGCGAGCAGGCCGCGCAACCGCCCGGTCGTGCCGACGGCCCGGTTCGTCCGGTCGTACCCGCGGGCTGCGAGGAACCCGTCGAGTTCGACCTTGAGCGCCGGGACGAAAGCGCCGAACACGACGAGGGCGGCGACGATGCCGGCGGCCGTCGCGCACCAGCGCCGGGCCGATACCCGCCAGCCCGTCGCGCATCGCCGGCCGGATTGCCATCCGGGTCGCCGGGGTCCCGAATCCGTCGTCGTCTGTCCCGTCGACGGTTCCACTGTCGTCGGTCCCGCTGTCGTCTGTCCCACCGTCGGTCTCGACGGGGTCGCTCGCGTCGGGAGCGCTGTCGGCGGGGTCGCTCGCCTCGACGCCGGCGGTTCCGACGCCGTTGCCCGCGCGCTCTTCCCGGTATCGCATGACGACGTGGATGCAGTAGTCGATGGAGAGGCCGACGAGCAACACCGGCGTCGCGACGAGCATCAGGCTGAAGTCGATGCCGAGCCAGCCCATGAGACCGAACGTCCAGGTCATCACCAGCAGGATGCCGACGAGTCCGAGCGCGAGGTCGAAGAGGTCGCGGTAGGCGACCGCCAGCGCGAGCAGGACGAACAGGAGTGCGACGGGACCGGTGAGGGCGAGGCTATCCGACATCGACTCCTCCTCCTCGGTCAGCATCAGCCCGTGGCCCGACAGGCGGTACTCGTCTTGCGGGACGTCCTGGGCTATCGCTTTCGCCGCCACCTGGCTCTCCCTGACCTCCTCGGGGAGTTCCGGAATCGAGACGACCAGGTCGCCGGTGGCGTGGGTGACGACCAGGAGCCGTCCCTCGGCCTCGGTCGACCCCGCCTCGTAGCTCGTCGGGAGCAAATCGAGTGCGGCCTCGGTCGCGCCGGCGCTGCGCTCGGCCTCGGGGTCGAGCAACACCCCGACCAGCCGCTCGACCTCCGCGTCGCTCATCGATTCGAGGGCCGCTATCTGTGCCGACAGCGGCGGTCGCTCCCCGTCGAATCCCGCACCGGCCTGCTGTTTCGCCTCCCCGTCAGTTCGCTGTTCCTGCCGGATGGCGGCGGTCGCGACGAGGTTCTCGACGCCGAACGTCCCGCCCTGTTCGACGAGCGTCGCGTTCACCGTCGCGTTCTCGTGGAGCGACTGCTGGTAGCGCAACGATGCGAGCAGCGACTCGCGGTCGAGGACGTTCCCCGACTCGTTGCGGACGGCCACGACCATCGTGGAGGTGTTGGTCTCGCCGGCGGTGAACTGCTCCTGGACGTACCGTTCTGCATCGACCTCCGGCGGATCCTCCGCGAACATCTCCATCTCCGTCGTCTCCTCGATATTGGCGGCCCCGGCCCCAATCACGAGCGTCAGCAGGAGGAACACGGCGAGTACCGCCTTGCTCTGCGTGGTGACGAGGTCGGTGAGACGGTCGATTCCTCTCATCGTCCGACCACCTCCGTCAGCCGGCTGTCGAGCGACTGTGTATCCCTGTCTGTCATCACTCGAAGGTAGGAACGCCCGCTCCATCCGGCTGATGCGACACATATGGGTGGGGTTTTTATACCCCGATACCGCCGTGGAGTCACTCCTCGCCCGTTTCAGCCGCCGAAACAGGGATAATTTCGCGCCGGGCCGAAAAGAGTGGTATTGTTCAGATAAGCAATGTTGGAGTTGTAAACAGCATGAAAGCCCCGAGGCGCTCGCGGGCTGTGACTCGCTGCGCTCCTCGTTGCACTGCGGTGCTTACTTC
>PXQO01000104.1:25162-26074 GCA_003021285.1 Halobacteriales archaeon QH_2_65_14
CCCAGGCCGAGGACCGCAACGAGTCGCGGGAGTTCAGCAAGCCGGGGCTTTCATGCTGGTCGCAGTTCTCTTTGAGAATCTCTTATCTGAACAGTTCCAACAGAGTCACAACGACCACTATCAGTCTAGAAAACGTACTTGTCGAAGACCTTGGATTCGACGGCCCGGATGTGCTGTCCCACAGTCGTGCGGGTGATATCAAGTTCGGCGGCGACGTCTTCGAGCGTCGCTTCCCGGGGGTTCTCGTAGTAGCCAAGGCGGAGTGCCGTCTCCAGGACTTCGCGCTGGCGGTCGGTGAGGTCGGCGAAGACGCCCTCGGAATCGGGGGTGTACTGGCCGGTCGAGACGAGTTCCATGTCGACCTGGCCGAGCAGTTCCGGCGCGCTCATGAGCGCCTCCTCCTTGCCGATGATGGTGACGCGCTGGCCGCCGTCGTCGGTGTACTCGACGGGCATGTCGATGACGAAATCGCCCTCGTTCCGGCGCTCAAGCATCCCCCTGGTCATCTCGGTCGCCTCCACCTGGCTGTAGCAGTACCCCGACTCGTCTCCCGACACGGTGAACGACCGGACCGACGGTGCGTCCCGCATGATCTCCCGGTACCGGTCCAGGTCGCCCTCGACCTCGGCCAGCAGTGCAATCGTCCCGTCGTCGAGGAGTTTGATGGCGTGGATTGCCTTCCGCCGCACGTCCGGGTCCCGGGCGAGTTCGTGCTCGACCGGATGGAACGACTCCGCGTCCGGATACATGATGACTGTCGCGTATCGCATCTAGGTGTATGAACGTCGGTCGTGTCCAATAAGGGATGGTGTTCGAGGTCAGCTACCCACGAGTAAACTCGTGGGCTTGCCAGTGGGACTCCCGAGTGTCGCGCTCCCGGCTTGAAAGCCCCACGCCCGCTCCTTTCTAAGA
>PXQO01000104.1:26112-31259 GCA_003021285.1 Halobacteriales archaeon QH_2_65_14
GGGACGTATCTTTGTATTCGGCTCGGAGTCACATCAAGCTTCCGCGCTTCCTCCCACGGCTAAAGCCGGTGGGCTTCCGCGCTGTTACCGCTGTGAGATGGTAGGACAGTAATCGGTGGAGCCTCGAAAGCAATCTCGAACAGCAATTCTCTCCTCTATCAATTCAGATCGTACGCGAAAACAGCGCTCGCCTACACGTGCTCGTTCAGGAACTCGACGACGCGGGTGTAGGCCTCGATCTGGTTTTCGAGCTTCGAGATGCCGTGTCCCTCGTCCTCGAAGATGAGTTTCTCGACGGGCACCCCCTGCTCGCGGGCCTCCTCGGCGATCTGTTCGGCCTCGCCGACGGGAACGCGGGGGTCGTTCGCGCCGTGGAGGACGAAGAGGGGAGCCTCGATGTTCTCGATGTTGTTGATGGGACTCACGGATTCGAGGAACTCGCGGTCGTCCGCCAGTGAGCCGTACTCGGCCTCGCGGAGTTCGCGCCGCCACGGCCCCGTGTTTTCGAGGAACGTGACGAAGTTCGCGATGCCGACGATGTCGACGCCGGCCGCCCATCGTTCGGGGAACTCGGTCAGCGACGCCAGCACCATGAACCCGCCGTAGGAGCCGCCCTTGGCGACGATGCGGTCGGGGTCGACCGCCTCGTGGGTCTTCAGCCAGTCCAGCGCCGCGCCGATGTCGCGCACCGAGTCCATCCGCTTCTCGACGTCGTCGAGGTGGGTGTACTCCCGGCCGTAGCCGCTCGACCCGCGGACGTTCGGCTCGAACACCGCGTAGCCGTTCGCCAGGAAGTACTGCGTCAGCCCCGTGAACGACGGGCGGCGCTGGCTCTCGGGACCGCCGTGGATGTCGACGATGACCGGCGCGCCACCCTCGGGCACCTCGTGGGGAAGCGTGAAGAAGGCAGGAATCTCCCGGCCATCGAACGTCTCGTAGTGGACCAGGTCCGGTTCGAGAAACGTCTCCCGCGGAATGCCCGCTGTCGCGGCGTTCGTCCACCGGGTCACCGTCCCGGACAGGTTCGCCGCGGCGTTCGAATCGGTCCCGGCCCCGTTTCCGGCCGACGACGATGCGTCCGCCGGTGCCCCGCCCGCCGTCGCATCGGCACGGGTCACGTCCCTCTCCGCGGCAGTCTCCCGCAGGGCGGCGACGTCGACGACGGAGACGTTGGTGTTCAGCGACCGGCCAGACGAGGAGAGGGCGAACCGCTCGCCGTTCGGACCGAAGCTGATACCGCCGGCGAGGTTGCCCGGAATCTCCGGCATCGGGAGGGGTTCGATTTCGCCGTCGTCGAGTTCGCCCAGCGTCAGTTCCGTGTAGCCGTCGACGTTGCGCGAGTAGCCCAGCAGGCCGGAATCCTCGTCGAGTGCGACGCCGCCGACGTTCCACTCGCCGCCCTCGTAGATCATCTCGACGTCGCCCGTCTCGACGTCCATCCGGGCGAGATACATCGTGTCCGCGCCCTTGTCGGTGACGAGATACAGCGACTCGCCGTCGGGACTCCACTGCGTGCTCCCGTAGCGGACGCCCTCCTCGTCGGGCGTCAGGTGGCGACACTCGCCCGTCGTGAGGTCGAGCACGTACAGATCGACGTCGAAACTGGAGTGGGCCTGTGCCAGCACGAGCGCGTCGTCGTCGGGACTCCAGCCGCCGACGCCGAACCAGCCGTCACCCTCGTAGACTAGTTCGGCCGCCTCGCCCGTCTCGTCGCGCCCCTGGACGTAGACGTCGAACACCGACTCGTCGCGGCGATTCGAGGCGAACGCGAACCGCTCGCCGTCGTTGCTCCAGCCGCCCCAGCGGTGTTTCGCCTCGGGCATGTCCGTCAGCGCCGTTATCCCACCGTCGGCGTCGAGGCGGAACAACTGCATGCGCTCGTTGCCGCCCTCGTCCATCCCGAAGACCAGTTCCGGTCGTTCGGGCGAGTAGCTGGCAAACGAGACCGGTTCGTCGTAGAAGGTCCGCTGTTCCGGCCACGCACCCGGTTCTTCGAGCGTCCACACCTGCGGGACGCCGGTCGTATCCAGCAGAAAGGCGAGCGTCCCGTCGGGGGAAATCGAGGCCCCGTAGGCCCGCCTGACCGTCAGATACCGTTCGAGTTCGTACACAGCGTGGGGAACGGCCGCACAACACATAGACCTTTATCTCGATATCGACAGGAGTCAGCCAGCGAAAAACGCCGAACACGCCCCATTGAACAGTTCAGGATTGTCTTGATTGACCAGGTGGCCGGAGTCGGGGATTTCCTGCCAGGAACCCTGTGAGTGTTTCAGCGAGTCGTTCGCCCTTGCGTTTGACCGCTGGCGCTTCGTGGTCCCCGTAGAGTACCAGTGTGGGCGTGTCAGCTACCCACGAGTAAACTCGTGGGCTTGCCAGTGGGACTCCCGAGTGTCGCGCTCCCGGCTTGAAAGCCCCACGCCCGCTCCTTTCTAAGAGGGAGTCACATCAAGCTTCCGCGCTTCCTCCCATGGCTAAAGCCGGTGGGCTTCCGCGCTGTTACCGCTGTGAACGTGTGACAGATTCGGCGGCACGAACTCGTAGAGCGCTCGGAATATTTTCAGGTACTCGTCCGGTGAGACCTCATTGAGAGCAGTCATCGCCTGTGCCCGAACCGCCGGGTCGATAGCAACGCCTAGACTCGTCTTACCCGTGGCTGGAATATTCGGCCACGTTCATCTCACCGGTAACACCCCGCCCAGGGCATCGACCGATTTTTGATACCGGCGGTCCACCCGTGAGTATGCGCGTGGCCATCGTGGCGCTGGAGACGACCCGACACGACGACACCGTCGGCAACCGCCGGCTGGAACGGGTCGCCCGCCTGCTCGCCGAGCACGGCCACGAGGTTACGGTGTTTTGCGGACAGTGGTGGGACGACTACCGCGACGAGTTCGTCGAGAACGGCGTCCGGTACTACGGCGTCACGTACGGCACGGCAGTCTCCTCGTTCTGTGCCCGCTTGCCGGCGTTGCTGGCGAGCTATCGCCCCGACGTGATCCACACCCGACCGAAGCCGGCCAAACAGGTCGTGGCCGCACTCACCGGGGGCCGACTCGCTCGCGCGCCCCTGGCCGTCGAGTGGTACGGCAACGAGACGGTGGCGGCCGAGGACCGCCTGACCGGCATCGTCACGGGCAAGCCCGCTCGCATCGTCACGCCCTCGGAGTTCGTCCGCACGCAGGTCCGCGAACTCGGGGCAACGGAGGACAACACCTGCGTCATCCCGGAGAGCATCGACTACTCGCTCGTCGAGTCGGTCGACCCCGCCGAGGACGTCGACGTGGTCTACGCACACCGGCTCGACGAGACGGCGAACATGGACGACTTCCTGCTCGGGCTGGCCGAACTCCGCCAGAGCGGCTGGAACGGGTCGCATCGACGACCGCGTGGAGTTCGTCGGCGACTGCGACCGCGAGACGCGGGTCGGCATCTACCGCGGCGCACACGCGTTCGTCCAGACCGCCTACCGGGAGCACTTCGCAATCGAACTCCTCTGGGCGCTCGCGTGTGGCTGTATCGGCATCGTTCAGTACCAGTCCGAGTCAGGCGCACACGAACTCATCGAACAGTACGAGCGCAGTTACCGCGTGACCGACCCCGAGGAGATCGCCGACGCCATCGTCAACGCCGGCGAGTTCGGCCACCACACCAGCGACGAAACCTGGAGGCGGTACGACCACCACGAGGTCATCGAACAATACCCCGATCTGTACCGCGAACTCCAGGGCAAACAACGACAGAAACAGTAGAACGCGGATCAGGCCAGAACCGTTCGTTTCCGGCACTGTTCGGGCAAGCCCAGAAACGGCGCATCTAGCGCTTTTCGGCCCGGTCCGCGATTGCCTCCCGCCGTCGCGTGACGACCCGATGGGTGGCGTCGTCACCGTCGAACGGGTTGCGGAGCGCCATGGACTACTGCGAGTCAGTGCCGTTCCGCGCGGCCTCGACGACGTCGACGGCAGCGACGTTCGCGGCGACGTCGTGGACGCGGATGACGTCCGCCCCGCGTTCGGCGGCGACTGCGGTCGCGGCGATTGTCGGTTCGTAGCGCTCGTCGATGCCCCTGTCGACGCGGGCGAACATCGACTTGTGGGAGTGGCCGACCATCACCGGACAGCCGAGCCCCTGGAACTCGTCGAGTCGGCCGAGCAGTTCGAAGTTCTCGGCGGCCGATTTGCCGAATCCCAGCCCCGGGTCGACGATGATCTGCGAGCGGTCGAGTCCCGCCTTCTCCGCGAGCAGGACCCGCTCGGTGAGTTCGTCGATGACGTCCTCGACGACGTCGTCGTAGTGGATGTCCTTGTCGGGCACGACGGGCGTGTCGATGGAGTGCATGACGACGACCGGAACGTCGTGCTCGGCGGCGACGAGGCGCATCTCCGGGTCCGCCAGTCCGGAGACGTCGTTGAGGATGTCGGCCCCGGCATCGAGCGCCGCACGGGCCACCTCGGCCCTGCGCGTATCGATGGAGACCAGGACGTCGAGGTCGGCGGCCGCCTCGACGACCGGGATGACGCGGTCGAGTTCCTCCTCGACGGGGACGGGGTCACCGCCAGGTCGGGTCGACTCGCCGCCAACGTCGACGATGTCGGTGCCCGCCTCGGCCATCCGCTCAACCCCGCGAATGGCGTCCTGACGGGCCTCGTGTCTGCCGCCGTCGTAGAAGCTGTCGGGGGTGACGTTGATGACGCCCATGATTGCCGTGTCCCGCTCCCAGGGATACTCCGGCGGGTCGACGCGGATGCCGAGCGTCTCCCGGAGGTCGTCGGCGAGCGGCGAGAGACCGTAGGGCTGGTCGTCGAGTTTCCGACAGAGGCGCTTGAACTGCGCCATCGTGGCCATCAGCACGACGGTGCGGTTCTCCTCGCGCTGTTCGACCCCCGAAACTGCGCACTCGCCGCCCAGCGAGAGCAGTTCCTCCTTGAGGTAGCTGGCCTGGCGGGGCTGGACCCGCGTCTCGACCAGCCGGTGGACCGCCTTGCCGCCCATCCGCCAGGCCCCCGCGTCGGTCACGTTGGCGTCGGTAAGCAGGTCGCGGGCCGCCGGAACGGAGTCGGCGCGCCTGGGGACGTACGCCCTGCTCCAGTGTCGGCGTGCCTCGCCGACGGTGGACAGCGAGCCGGTCACGAGAACGCAGTCGTCCG
>PXQO01000104.1:31463-32764 GCA_003021285.1 Halobacteriales archaeon QH_2_65_14
CGCCGGCGTTGCGTGCCTGGTGGGCACCGAGAAGCGGGAGTCGCGTCTCGACGGCCCACTCGCCGCCGTCGATGGCAAAGCCATCGCCGTCGATGGCAAAGCCACCGCTCTCCACGCTCACTGCACCTTCGATCCCCACGCGACCGCCGTACTCGACTGTCACGTCGCCGTCGCCATCACCCGAATCCCCGGCGGCGGTCACACGGAGTGTCTCGCCGATTTCGTCCCGGATAGCGTCGAGCGCCTCGCCGTCGGCCCCGGTCACGAGCGGCCCATCCTCGGGTGTCACGTGGGCCAGGTCGCGGGCAATCGTCTCGACGTCGTCCCCGAGGAAGTCGGTGTGTTCGAGCGCGACGGTGGCGACGGCGGCGGCGACGGGGTCGACGACGCTGGTGGCGTCGTGTTTGCCGCCGATTCCGACCTCCAGGACGGCGACGTCGACGTCCTGGCGGCCGAACTCCCAGAGTGCGAGGGCGGTCAGCGTCTCGAAGAACGTCGGTGACTCGCCGTCGGCCGCGTGGTCGGTCACGTACTCCTCGGTGGTCTCGACGAACTCGACGAGCGCGTCCTCGGAGAGTTTCCGCCCGTTGACGCGGACGCGCTCCCGGACGTCGTCGAGGTGTGGGGAGGTGTACAGTCCCACGTCCAGTCCGGCCTCACGGAGTATCGACTCGACCATCCGGGCGGTCGAACCCTTGCCGTTGCTGCCGGCGACCTGAACGCAGGCGAACTCATCGTGTGGGTTCCCGAGATGGGCGAGGAAGTCGGCCGTGGGGTCCGTCCCCGGCCTGGAGGGGTACCGCCGCAGATCGAAGAGGAAGTTTGCCGCCTCGTGGAACTTCATGCCTGACAGAAGCGGTGGCGACCGCTTTATACTGACGGTAACGGCTGATTCGTGGGAAAATCAGGTTGAAACGAGTAGAAAACCAGCAGGAATGCTCACGACACCATCCGAGCAGTAATCGTGTACAGCCACCTCTACAACGTCCGCTGTTCCACCTCGGGGTCGATGCCCGCCACAGCCAGGTCCTCGCGGATGCGCTCGCGCAGCGGCGTCGGGACCGTGTTTCGCCCGACCGGAACGGCCACCTCCCCGGCGTCCTCGGGTGGCACTTTCCAGTAGAGCACGCACCCGCTGGGGTCGTAGTACTCGATGCTGTAGCGGTCGGTCGCGCCGCTGTAGTGAACCCGGGCAGCAGACCCCTCGACGCGCCACCCCTCCAGGTCGTCGAGACCGGCAAGCCCCTCGCCGGTACTCGCGTGCTCCCTGCCGGGGTGGTCAGCCCCCTCGCCGCTATCCG
>PXQO01000105.1:0-31809 GCA_003021285.1 Halobacteriales archaeon QH_2_65_14
GAAGCGCGCAGCGAGCGCGTGGCCGACCGCAGAGAGGCCACGGCTTGCTCGAACGGCGAGCGCAGCGAGCCGTGAGAGGCCCCCGAGTCGAGCAGGCGGGGGCTTCCCACACATTCGAGTTCTTCAATTTCTTCCCCGAGGTACTAGCGGGTGAACGCCCCGTTCCGCGTGTTCCCAGGCGTAGCGGAGCGTCGCAGCCACTCGTAGCTGTTTTGGTGGTGGCGTTCGACCCACCCAGCATGACCGAAGTCGCAGTCGTCGGGGGCGGTCTGGCCGGCCTGGTGGCCGCCCGCCGTCTCGGGGAGGCCGGCGTCGACGTGACGCTGTTCGAGCGGGAACCGACCGTCGGCGGGCGCGTCCGGACCGACCGCGAGAACGGATTCCTGCTTGACCGCGGGTTCCAGGTCCTCTTTCCGTCGTACCCGGCCGTCTCGCGCGAACTCGACGTGGACGCGCTGTCACTGCGCTCGTTTCGGCCGGGCGCGACACTCGCCCGCCCCGGCGAGCGGACGACGCTCTCGGACCCGCTCCGGGACCCCCGGGCGGCCACAGCGACGATTTTCAACCGGGATGTAACGTTCCGGGACAAACTCCGGGTCCTGCGTCTCCGGCGCGAACTCGGGAACAAGTCGGTCGACGAACTCCGCGGGGCCGACGACGCAACCATCGAGGAGTTCCTCCGGGAGCGGGGCTTTTCCGAGAAGTTCCGCGAGAACTTCGCCGCGCCGTTCTACGGCGGCATCACGCTCGACCGGTCGCTGTCTGCCTCCCGGTACGTCTTCGAGTACACGTTCAAGATGCTCACCGAGGGGCCGGCGGCCCTCCCGGCCGAGGGGATGGGTGCGATTCCGGAACAACTCGCCAGGTTCGCCCGCGAGGCGGGTGCGACCATCGAGACCGATACGGCCGTCGACCAGGTCGAACCCACCGGCGGAGACGTCCAGCGAGTGACCGTCGAGACGTCGGGTGAGACGGTCGAGGCGGGGGCGGTTGTCGTGGCCACCGACCCACTCACGGCTCGTGACCTGACCGGTATCGAGTCGATTCCGACGACCGGACGAGGGTGTGTTACCCAGTACTTCTCGGTCCCGAAAACGCAGGCGTTCGATATCGGCAGGCGGTTGTTGCTCAACGCGGCCGACGCGCGCCCCAACCAGGTCGCGCTGCTGTCGACCGTCGCGCCCGAGTACGCGCCCGAGGGGATGCACCTCCTGAGTGCGACGTTCCTCGGCGGCCCGGGGGAGGGTGACGACGCACTCGCCGGGGAGGTCCGGGAGGCGCTCGCGTCCTGGTTCCCCGAAAACCAGTTCGGCGAACTCGAACTCCTCCGGACGGACCGGATTCCGTTCGCCCAGTTCGCACAGCCCCCGGGCTTTCTCGTGGAGCTACCCGACGTTGACGCGCCGGCAGGTCCGGTGTACCTCGCCGGCGACTACACGAGATGGTCCTCGATTCAGGGTGCACTGGAGAGCGGTCGACGTGTCGCCCGAAAGGTTCGAGAGGAGCGGTCGGCGTGACCGGTTTCCGCGCCGGTGGTCGAATTCAAGAGTGTCCGGAAGCGTACTGCTTGGATTGGAGCGCATACCGATCCGACTAGGGGCGGGTTACCCGACAGGGACAAACCGGAAGCGTATTTGCTCCTAACTAACTGAGTGGTACGAATTCCAAATCCGAGATGTCGCATGGCCAACGACGGAACCGGACACGAGTCGGACGAGTACGTGGACAGCGACCGCTGGCCCCTCCAGACGGTCCGTCTCCCCCCTGCGCTCGAAGCACTCGCATTCTGGACCGCCATCGTCCTGCCGACTATCTACGTGCCACTGCTGTTTCTCGGCCTGTATTCGCTCCAGCGACAGCTTCTGTTCGTCCTGTTGCTCGTGCTCAACGCCCTGACGATACTCCTCGGCCAGGGACACCGCCGGGCCCGAACTCGATAGCGCTGTTCGTCTGCCGGGAGTGAGACGGTGAACCTTTGTCGTGGCGTCCGTAGCACGACACATGAGCGAGAGCAAACCCGAGGCGCTCGTCCGCGAGGCGCAGGACATCGAGTACGAGTCCGTCGATGCCGCCGACGGGCTGGCGAAAGGAGTCCTGATAAACGAATCACACGGTGCGCCCAACGTTGCACTCCGCCGGTTCACGCTCGCGCCCGGCGGCGAGGTGCCGAAACATACGAACGACGTCGAACACGAGCAGTACGTCCTGCGCGGCGAGTACATTGTCGGCATCGATGACACTGAGCACACTGTCAGCCCCGGCGATGCACTTCACATCCCCGCCGGCGTCGTCCACTGGTACCGCAACGAGGGCGACGAGGAAGGGGCGTTCATCTGCGCCGTTCCGACCGGGGACGACGACATTCAACTCGTCGAGTGACGGAGGAAGACGACGCCACGTTCGGTGAGCAATCGGTTCCGTCCGACGGCGGCGTCCAGCCATCGAAATCGGGGTACTTACCACGCTGGACACCAATATCGGCCCGTGAAACGCCAGACAGTTGGAACGTCGATGATCCTGGTCGCGGCTGCCTGCTTTGGAACACTCGCTATCTTCGGAAAGCTGGCCGAGGACGTCGGACTCAACACGACGACGCTGCTCACCTACCGGTTCGTGTTCGGGACGGCGTTCATCTGGGTCGGTCTCCTCCTCTGGCGACGGGCGCGCCTGCTCCCGAAACGGGAGCGCCGGGTCGCGTTGGCGCTGGGTCTCCTCTATGCCTCCTTCACGGCGTTTTTCTTCTGGGGGCTGTTGTTCGTCTCCGCCGGCGTGGCCAGCCTCGTCTTCTACACGTATCCCATCTACGTGTACGTGTTCGCGGTGACGCTCCTCAACGAGTCGCTCTCGCGGTACAAACTCGCGGCGCTCGTGCTCGCGCTCGCGGGCGTGGGATTCATCGTCAGCGGCGACGCTGCCGGCGTCGACGCCCTCGGCGTCCTCCTCGTCGGGTTGGCGGCGCTGGGGTACGCGGGATACGTCGTCGGCAACCGCGCGGCGCTCGGGTCCATCGACGCCGACCTTCTGGCCGGGACCGCGATGCTCGCGACGACGGTATCGACGCTCGTGGGCGCTCTCCTCCTTGGCCGACTCGCCGTTCCTGCCGGGGCCGACCAGTGGGGCATCGTCCTCGGCATCGCTGCTATCGGCACGGCACTGCCCATCTTCCTGTATGTCAGCGGCCTCGACCGCATCCCGGCCAGTCACGCGAGCGTCCTCAGCACTGCCGAGCCAGTCGTGACTGTCTCGCTCGGCGTCGTCGCCCTCGGCGAGTCCATCACTCCGGTGCTGGTTATGGGCGGCCTGCTCGTTCTCGTCGGCGTCGTCCTCGTCCAGCTCGACGTAACCCGGGAGACGGAAACCCCCGGGTGAACTCGACACGATGTATCAAATTGGTGCGGATAACCAGGTGATGGTAATAAATACCATGAGTCCGTAGTATCGGGGGATGGGCACCAACGAACTCAATCGAGGGCTCGAAGGCGTACTGGTCGCGGAGACACAGCTCAGCCACATCGACGGTGAGCGCGGCGAACTCGTCATCGGCGGGTTTCCGGTCGACGAGCTGGCGGCCAACGCGACTTACGAGGAGACCGTCTTTCTGCTGTTACACGAACGGTTACCGACTGCGTCCGAACTCGGGGAGTTCAGGGCGGAGTTGCGGGCGCATCGGGACATCGGCGCGGAGACGGAGGCGGTGCTCCGGCGTGCCGCCGAGGAGGACACACCCCCGATGGACGCCCTGCGGATGGGTGCCCCAACGGCGTCGCTCGGCGTCGAGGAGGCGACCGACGAGGAGGCCGTCCGGCGCGTCGTCGCGGTCTTCCCGACGGTCGTGGCGACCTACTGGCGGTACCGCCAGGGCGCGGAGCCGGTCGCCCCGCGCGACGACCTCGGCCACGCGGCGAACTACCTGTACATGCTGACCGGCACGGAACCGGACGAGGCGGCGGTTCGGGGGCTGGAAACCTATCTCAACACCGTCGCCGACCACGGCCTGAACGCGTCGACGTTCACTGCGCGGGTCGTGGTCTCCACCGAGTCCGATGTCGTCTCCGCGGCGACGGCTGCCGTCGGGACGCTCAAGGGACCGCTCCACGGCGGGGCTCCCGGACCCGTCCTCGACATGCTCAGGACGGTCCACGAATCGGGCGAACCCGAGCAGTACGTCCGGGAAACGCTCGAATCGGGCGAGCGGCTGATGGGCTTTGGCCACCGCGTCTACCGGGTCAGGGACCCGCGTGCCGCAGTGCTGTCGGACGCGGCCGAGCGCTTCTACGAGCGGGGCGGCGACGTCGACTTTTTCGACACCGTCAGGGAGTTCGAGCGGACCGCTGTCGACCTGCTGGCGGAGCACAAACCCGGCCGACGGCTGGAGACGAACGTCGAGTACTACACGGCCGCCCTGCTCCACGGCGTCGGCGTTCCACAGGAACTGTTCACGACGACGTTCGCCGTCTCCCGTGTCGGCGGCTGGATGGCTCACTGTCTCGAACAGCTGGACGACAACCGGATTATCCGCCCCCGGAGCCGGTACGTCGGTGCGACCGACCGGACGTGGAGGTCCGTCGACGACCGGTAGCCCTGCCGAACAGCCTGTTTCGACCCGCCGGTCTCATAGTGGTTGTTGTGAGTATGTACCGCCGTGGAGTCACTCCTCGCCCGTTTCAGTGTCGAGTTCGCGTCACGAGCCACGAGCAGGGGGTGTCCACACGACCGGACCGACAGCGACGACCGGCGAGCACCCCCTCAGTTGCGGCGGTTCGTCTTCGTATCACTCAAATACCGGGCACGCCTACCTGTGGTCGTGTCACGGCAGGTTCAACGCGTCGATACGCTCTTTCTCCACGAGGACGGCGACGACTACCGGGTCGTCGTGCAGCGCGACGGCGACCGCGTTTTTCGAGGCCGTCTGGAACTCAAAGAGACGAGTGCAGGCCCCCGGCCAGCGCGGCTTCGCGTGACGGAGGGGGCGAGCGAGGACCTGCGCAGTCCCGACGAGTTCGTCGAACTGGCTCGCCGGGCCAACCGCATCCGCATCTCCGAGCAGACCTCCCGCAGGGCGCGGGACGAACTCAGGGCGATGCTCGACGGGTACCAGCTCGACGCGAAGGTCGTCCGGACCTGTCGGCTCTGTGCGTCTGACGGGAGGTACTCGCCGCTGACCTCGGACACCGCCATCGAGACCGACGCCGACGAGACCATCTGCCCGGACTGTGCACGGGAGGAACTCGACCGCCAGCTCGCCTACCACGGCGACATCTCCGGGACGGCACGGGACCGGCTCGAAGCGCTCCTGCTCGACGTCCAGGACCTCGAACGGATCACGAACCTGCTCAAGGGCGAACTCGACCCGGAGCTGACGAAGTTTGACGAGATAAGCCCGACCGTCGAGGCGGTCGACCCGGTCCCGGTCGATTCGCTGAACCTGCATCCGGGCATCCAGTCGAAAATCGAGGACCAGTTCGACACGCTACTGCCGGTCCAGAGTCTCGCGGTCGAGAACGGCTCGACCGAGGGCCAGGACCAGCTCGTCGTCAGTGCGACCGCGACCGGCAAGACGCTCATCGGCGAGATGGCCGGCATCGACAGGGCGCTCAACGGGAAGGGAAAGATGCTCTTTCTCGTCCCGCTCGTGGCGCTCGCAAACCAGAAGTACGGCGAGTTCGAGGACCGCTACGGCGACGTCGTCGACGTCACGCTCCGGGTCGGCGCAAGCCGCATCAACGACACGGGCCAGCGGTTCGACCCCGGCGCGGACGTCGTCGTCGGCACCTACGAGGGGATCGACCACGCGCTCCGGACCGGGAAGGACCTGGGCGACGTCGGGACTGTGGTCATCGACGAGGTCCACACCCTCGGCGAGGGCGAACGAGGTCACCGGCTCGACGGGCTCATCTCGCGGCTCAAGTACTACTGTCGCGAGCAGGCCGGGACACGGGGTGGCCACAAGGGGGCAAGCGGGGACACACAGTGGATATATCTCTCTGCGACGGTCGGCAACCCGAAGACGCTGGCCGCGGCGCTGGGGGCGACGCTCATCGAGTTCGAGGAGCGGCCGGTTCCCATCGAGCGCCACGTCACGTTCGCCGACGGCCGGGAGAAGATACGCATCGAGAACAAACTCGTGCGCCGCGCCTTCGACCGGAAATCGAGCAAGGGGTACCGCGGCCAGAGTATCATCTTCACCAACTCGCGGCGGCGCTGTCACGAGATATCGCGGAAACTGGAGTACTCCTCGGCCCCGTATCACGCGGGGCTGGACAACAGTCGCCGCACGCGCGTCGAACGGCAGTTCGCGGACCAGGACCTCGCGGCCGTCGTGACGACGGCGGCGCTCGCTGCCGGCGTCGACTTCCCCGCCTCGCAGGTCGTCTTCGACTCGCTGGCGATGGGTATCGAGTGGCTCTCCGTCCAGGAGTTCCACCAGATGCTCGGGCGGGCAGGCAGGCCCGACTACCACGACAAGGGGACCGTCTACCTGCTGGTCGAGCCCGACGGAACGTACCACAACAGCCAGGAGATGACCGAGGACGAGGTGGCGTTCAAACTCCTCAAAGGCGAGATGGAGCCCGTCACGACCCGCTACGACGGGGCCGCGGCGGTCGAGGAGACGCTGGCGAACATCACCGTCGCCGGCGAGCAATCCGGCCAGCTCAACGAGATGATGGTCGGCGAGGTGCCGACGAAGTACGCGCTGGGGAAACTCCTCGAATACGAGTTCATCGACGGGCTCGAACCGACGCCGCTCGGCCGGGCGGTGACCAGTCACTTCCTCGGTCCCGACGACGCCTTCCTCCTCCTGGACGGGATTCGAAAGAACGAGAACCCCTACGACATCGTCGCCAGGATGGAAGGCCGCGAGGACGAGTAGCGGCCGACGAGTGGAGAACGGGCGGACGAGCGAACCTATGTGATTTTCGTCGGTTCTTCGTCTTCGTCCCGACGGTCCTCGTCACCCTCCCGACGGTCCTCGCGGGTATCGCGGCGTTCCCTCTCGGCGCGTTCCCGCGTCCGTCTCCTGTCGTCGGCGCTCGTCTCGCGGTCCCGGTCGCGCTCGGCCGGTCGAGCCGCCCCCGGCGTAGTGGAGCGGTCCCCGACTGCGGCGTTCACGACAGCCCCCAGCAGGAGGGTGATAGAGCCGAAATACAGCCACAGCAGGAACAGCAACACCGCACCGACATAGCCGTACGCCTGGTACTGGCCAGCGTTGGCCGCGTAAATCTGAAACACCTGCTGTAACACCAGCAGTCCGACGACGGCCACGATTGTCCCCGGAATAACCTCGCGGGCCCGTATCGACATCGGCGGCATGATGTAGTACAGAGGCGCGAGGACGATAACCAGCCCCGCGATGAGTAGTGGGATCTGCAGGAGCCGCGAGGACAGCGGGCTCACATCGGCGAGTTGGGAGACGAGCAACTGGACCGCGACCAGCAAGGCGAACCCGGCGCTGATTGCCACCGTGACGATGGCTGCGTTCAGCAACTGTCGGGGCAACGACGTCGGCATTTCGAGTTCGTAGATGCGGTCGAACGCGATGTCGATGGCCCGGAATACCTTGAATGCACTCCAGAGCAACGCCACAGCACCAACGATGGAGGCGGCGACCAGCCGGCTCGGGTCGCCGAGCGCATCGTCGATGAGGGACGTCCCCTGCTCCGAGAGGTGCGTCTCGATGAGGCTGATGATCTGGTTGGCGAACTGTTCGCCGCCGATGAGCGACCCGATGGCGAACACCAGTATGAGCGCGGGGATGAGCGAGAGGAAAGCGAAAAACGCGATGCTCCCGGCCATGAACGAGACCTCCCGTTCGCGGCCGAGCGAGACGACCGACCGGGCAGTCGAGGTGAGGCCGCCGTTGCTCATTCTACCTCCGTCCCGTTCGGCCGGCTTCCGGCCGCGCTGGCATCTCTCGACACACCGGTGACACGAACGACACCGGGAATTTCGAGTGGCGTTTCTTGCATGTATTCCTGTAACCGCCAGAGGGTCATCATAAGACGGTGGTTATCCCCGGTAAGTGCGGCGAAATCGTACCTGGGGACGACTGATAGTGGTTGTTGTGATTAGTTACCGCCGTGGAGTCACTCCTCTCCCTTTCGACCGCCGAAACAGGGATAACTTCGCGCTGAGCCGAAACGAGTTACGACCGCATTGATAATTCTACCGCTGCATGATATTTTCCGGATTCCAAACCATGACTATACCGTGGTAGTTAGTAACAAAATAGCAGGAATATACTAGTTATCAGGCAGGGAAAGACGCTCTCTTGACAGGTAGTAGTATGTAATTTACAATGGATATCCGGGTCGTTCCTCGGAGATATGTCGGAAGCAAGCACGGGCAGTCAGCGGCGGGCGGGGGAACCGGATGCCATCTTCGAGTGTGACTTCTGTGCCAGCAGGCATTCGGACCGGGCGATACAGTACAACTGGTTGGGCTATCCGGTCTGTTCGGTCTGCGAGTACGACCACGGCCCCTGGAAGTCGGACGACCTCGCATCGAGCAACCAGTCGTAGACAGGAGTATACAGCCAGACGTGACTCTGTCCAGTGTCACAACAGTACATCGGCTGTTTCAAGCAATGGAACACCAGATTTGGGACGGCCCGGCTTGAGTGAATCACGTCTGGCTGTATATTCCCCGGTATCGACACCTGATACCCCTCGGTGTCCATCCAGTACTGTCCGGGAGCGACGGACAACCCACTGCTTTTCCGGCGGGACCCGCAAGGGGGGGGTATGTTGCCGGACGAGAGCATCGTTACGGCGCTGGAGTCGTGGACACACCCGCTTTCGGCCACGAATCCGACCGGTGAGACGGACGACCTGCTCGCGCTCGAAGCCCACGCTGACGCCGACGTCGTGGGGGTGGGGGAGGCGACACACGGAACGCGCGAGTTCTTCGCGCTGAAGACCCGCGTCGTCCGGTTTCTCGTCGAGGAGTGTGGCTTCCGAACTGTCGCGTTCGAGGCCGACGTCGCAAACGCGCTGGGAATCGACGAGTACGTCCGTCGGGGAACCGGGACGCCGAGGGACGCCCTCGACGACCTGCTCCTCTGGGTGTGGAAAACCGAGGGCGTCCGGAACTTGCTGGCGTGGCTCCGCGAGTTCAACAGCGGGCGGTCGCCCGACGACCAGGTGCGGTTTTTCGGCGTCAGCCTCAGTGACCCGTCGCGTCCCGCCGACCACCTCCGGACGTACCTGCAGGCGGTCGACCCCGAGTACGCAGCGGGGCTGACCGAACTCGACCGACTCGCGGACGAAAAAATCCCGCGTGAGGACGAGGACGACCGCGAGGCGTTTCTCGATTCGGGGCTGGCCGTCGCCGGGACGATTCGGGAGCGCCTGGAGGCAAACAGGGAGCGCTACGTCGAGGCTGGTTCGGTACGCGACTATCGCATCGCGACCCACCTGTGCAGGCACCTCGAACAGGACTGCGAGTGGAACCGGACCCGGCTCTCGACGCCGGGTCGGTTCGACCCCGAGGCGTTCGAGCAACGGGGCCGGTACATGGCCGAGAACGTCGGCTGGTGTCTCGACTCCGACCCCGGTGAGGGGGTCGTCCTGTGGGCGCACAACACGCACGTGAAACGGGGGTCGTTCGACATGGCCTACGAGTGGGCGAGCGGGTCGACCATGGGCGAGTATCTCGACCGCGAGTTCGACTCCCGGTATCGCCCGCTCGGCACGGACTTCGGCCACGGCCAGTTCCTTGCCGTCGCCGACGGCGATGAGCGCAAGCGACGCCGGTTCGCTGTCGACGAACCGCTCGCTGGCTCGCTGACCACCTACCTCGACCGACTCGACCAGTCGCCGCTATTTCTCGACCTCCGGGGCGCGGGTAACGACCCCGAACTCGCCCCGCTGTTCGACCGCGAACGCCGGATTCGAGCCGCGTCAGCCCTTCTCGACTCCGACCCGGACCGGGAGGAGTACTACATGGAGACCGACCTGCTCGCGTCGTTCGACGGGCTGTTTTACGTCGCGGAGTCGACTCCCTCCCGCCCGCTGTAGGACGACACGGGGCAGTGTTAACTTAGCGACCGTGCCGGCCGAACCGGACGCGTCGAGTCGATACGCGTTTAGTCCTCGGTTGTTGAAGAGGAATCAATGAGAGTGACGTTCCTCGGGACGAGCGGTGCCGTCCCAACGACGGAGCGCAACCCGAGCGCGCTGCTGGTCGAGCGCGAGGGCGACCGTCTGCTGTTCGACTGCGGCGAGGGAACCCAGCGCCAGATGATGCGCTACAACACCGGGTTCGACGTCGAACACGTCTTCCTCACGCACGTCCACGGCGACCACGTGCTCGGAGTGCCGGGGCTTACCCAGACCTGGGATTTCAACGAGCGGGAGAAACCGCTCGCCGTCCACGCTCCCGCCGGCACGAGGGCGAACGTCGAGGCGCTCCTGTCCGCGACCGGCGACCGGCCCTCCTATCCCGTCCGCGTCACCCAGGTCGAACCCGGGGACGTCGTGCTCGACCGCGAGGAGTACGTCGTCAGGGCCGTCGGGGTCGACCACCGGACCGAGGCGGTCGGCTACGCGCTCGTCGAGGCCGACCGAAAGGGCCGATTCGACCGGGAGAAAGCCGAGAAGGAACTCGGCATCCCGCCCGGGCGGAAGTACTCGAAACTCCACGATGGGGAGCCGGTGGAACACGACGGCCGCGCCGTCCAGCCCGAGGAGGTCGTCGGCCCGCCGCGGCCGGGCCGGCGGGTCGTCTACACCGGGGACACGCGACCGACGGAGGCCGTCGTCGAGGCGGCCGAAGATGCGGACTTGCTCGTCCACGACGGGACGTTCGGCGAGGAGCACCGCGAGCGCGCACGCAAGACGGCACACTCGACGGCACGCGAGGCCGGTCGGGTGGCCCGTGATGCGGGGGCAAAGCGACTCGCACTGACGCACGTCTCGACCAGATACACCGGTAGGACGGGACGGCTCGCCGACGAGGCGAGCGAGGCGTTCGACGGCCGCGTTTTCGTCGCCGACGACGGGATGCAGGTGACGGTCCCGTTTCCCGACTCGGACCGGGAGTTCGCCATCGAGCACGCCCGGTACTAGACTGTGACTTCGAGCGTTCCGGCGAGGGAGGCGAACGCCTCGCGTGCACGGGAGTCGGGTGCGACCGTTCGGACGGGCACGCCGGCGTTCTGTGCCCGTGCGACCGCAGTCGAGTCGGGGACCCTCGTGACCGGCCCCCCGAGCGTCGATGCGAGACGCTTTCTGCGCGAGTCGGGGCTATCCATCCGGTCGGGGTCGACCCGGTTCACCACGACGCGGGCCAGCGGCGTCTCGACCGCTCGGGCGAGTTCGCGCGCCCGAAGCGCGTCCGCCACGGCGGGTTTCGTCGGACGTGTCACGAGCACGCACGCGTCCGCCGCAAACAGCGACAATCCGGCGTCACAGCGCAACCCAGCAGGCGAGTCGATGACGACCCGACCGTAGTGTCGCTTCACCGCCCGCACCGTGTCGACGAGCGCGGTGGGGTCGGCCGCCCGCGCGCCGGCGAGCGAGCGACCGCAGGGAAGTAACGGGACCGTTCCGTCCTCGCGGACCGCCTCGACTGGCTCCGCCCGCCCCGCGAGAACGTCGTGCAGGTCCGGACCCCGGGCCGCCGGCAGGTCGGCCATCCCGAGGTCGGCGTCGACCGCCACCGCGTCCAGCTCCGCCGCCAGGTTGTACGCGACGGTCGACTTCCCCACGCCACCTTTCCCCCCGGTGACTGCCAGTATCATGCGATGCGCTCCAGGGTCGCCAGCGGCACCTCGACTTCCCCGAGCCTGTCCGCGAGCGAACTGGTGCGACGCTCCAGCGCGTCGAGCTGTTCCCGGTCCGCGTCGAGCTGTGCCTGTAGCCCCCTGACGGCGTCGAGCCCGCCTAGCGAATCGACTATCTCGCGTGCCTCGTCGGCGTCAGTCGCGGCCGTCAGGCGTTCCGCACGCGCGAGTCTCCCTTCGACTTCGTCGAGCCACTCCGCCGGAGCATCTCCCGTTCGGTTCTCCCCGACAGCGGACACAGCGCCCCCGTTCCGGGAGGGTGCCCTCGGTCCTGTCCCGTCTCGATTCTGCCCCGGGGGTTTCGCGTTTCCGGTCGACGGTGCCGTCCCCGCCCCGTCGCTGACTCGGACGGCATCTCGTGGCGGGGATGCGTCGCCGAGCGTCCGCACGATGTCCCTCGCGGTGACGTCCTCGTTCTCGTCCTCGGGTACCGGTCCCGTCGCGGCTATCTCCGCCGGCGGCTCGCGGGGCTCGGCGGGCGATGCGTACCCGAGAACCAACCGACGGTCGGCGGTGACTGTCCCCTCGAAACTCGCCCCATCCCACCCGGAGGCTGGTTCGCCCTCCCGTCGTGGCGGCCAGACCGGTTCGAGGTGACTGTCGATGCGCACCCGCTCGTCGGTCCCGCTCGTGACGAGCAACTGGACGAGCGTCACGCCCTCGATTCGTGTGAGGTGCCAGTCGAGCGATGCCATGGGCGGTCTGGTCCCGTCATCGTACTTAAAGGTAGATGACCGGTGCGTCGAGCCACTCGTACGCCCGGACGGGCGAGTCGAACCGGTCACAGTCGAGGACGACGGGAGCCGAGAGGACAGCGAGTCGAGCGATGGCCAGCGCGGCGGTGACCGCGTCGGTCTCGAAGGCGTTCCCGTCCGGGGGGGTGTCGGCTTCACCGACGGGCACCTCCGGGACGGTCGTTGCGAACGCCTCGTGGAGGTGGTCGACCAGGTGTGCGCGGGCGCGGCGTTCGAGATTCGCCACGCGGTCTTCGAGCCGGAGTCGCCGGTCGCGGGTGTCCCGCCGGCCGCGGGCGGCGGCCCGTGTGCGGTCCAACTGCTGGCGTATCGCGCTCGCGGACGTTTCCGCCTCGGAGAGCCGCCGGATGGCGTCTTCGAGTTCCTCGGCTGCCGCCGTGGTGTCGAGCCCCTGCTCCCGTCGTGCCTGGAGGCGGCCACGTGCCGCCGCGACCTCCTCCTGTAACCGCTCGATATCGGCCGTCGTTTCCGCCAGCTCCCTGCGGTAGCTCGCCGTCGATTCGTCCTCCATGTCGAGGGCGGCCAGCGATTCGCGGGTCTCCTGAAGCTGGTCGTCGTAGGGCGTCGTCAGACCACGCGTTCTCGCCGCACGCGCGAGGGCCGTCCGCGTCCGGAGCCCCATCCCCGGGTGGATACAGCCGACCTGCTCGTGAACCGTCGTCTGTGACGGGGCAGTGACGGCCACGGGTGCGTCCGGGTCGGTGTCGTCGGCCCGAACCGCAGCAGCCACGGCCGTCGGGTCCACGTCCTGTTTGACGCTCACGACGCGTCCCCGCCGGACCACGTCGCCGATGCGACAGATCACAGCGGGCTCCCTTTCATCGATTCCGTGCTCGGCAGGTCGGTTCCGTCGGCGAACTGCTCGTAGGGGACCGACGGCGTCTCGCGCGATTCGTACGCGGCCGCCGCTTCCCGGACCTCCGGACTGACGGCCGCGAACTCGTTGAACGGACGGGTCCGTTCGATCTGTACGTTCTCGTCGTGTTTCTCGCGCAACCGAAGCGCCTGGAACGCGCCGAACTCGGTCTCGTCGAACAGCGCAACCCGGCCGAACTGGCGAACGACGCTGTCTTCGTGGGCTCGACAGACGTTCCGAAGTGTCTGGCGCGCCCCGCGCGAGTAGGCGATCACCAGTAGCACACCGAATGCTGGCGGGGAACGCCAAATTAATAGTTTCGATTTCCAATTGAATCAACACTTCTCTGGCGCAAAAACGGTTCCCTCGCTCCAGAGGGGACGCCGACACGACGAGGTCGGGAGAACGATTCGGTTGAGGGGTGGAGGGCAGTCAGGACGAGGATTTCAGGATGTCCCGCGTCCGAACGTCGTCGTCCTGGAGGGAAACCCTGGCGTCGAACAGCGACGTGATGCCGGCGACCTGTTTCGCGTCGTGGGCGTTCGGGTCGATGTGGAAGTGTGCCCTCGCGTCCGCGGCGTGGATTTGTCCGGTGATTGCGTGCAGGAACTCGTAGGCCGTCTTGAACTCGACGTACTGGAGCATCGAGGTGAGTGAGTCGAAACAGACGGCGGTCGGCGATTCCCACTCCGAGAGGAACTGGCCGATTCCGATACCCAGTCCCGTCAGGTCGCTCGCCGTCGAGATGTTCTCCGTAACCACGTCGTCGCGCTCGACGGTCGCCGAACTGTCTCCCACCGTAATCACGCCAACCGTCCCCACCTCGTCGTCCCCGAGCTGGTCGAGGCAGTCGGCCGGTTGCCGGGTGTACGTGACAAACAGGACGTTCGGTGCCGTATACTGGTCGAGCAACAGCGCCGAGCACGCGTCACGCCCCTGTGCCATCGGTGGTTCTTCGAGCAGGACGTTCGTCGCGCCGTCGAGTTGTCGTGTTATCCCTTCCATCGTCCGCTCACTGGTCGTGAAACTAGAGTCACTTGAGGCTTAAACAGCTTTGTCTTTTCGCCCCTAGAAGTCGACGTCGACCTCGGCATCTTCGGTGGCGTCGTCGAGGCCGTCGCGGTGCGTCTCGGCGGCGAACTGTTCGGTCAGTTCGGCATCGGTGACGCTCTCCTCGAACGCCGTCCGAAAGCGGTGACTGACGCGCCGCGAGCGGTTGTTCGCGGCGATAACTGCGCGGACGCGCTCGGCAGTATCGCCGTCGAGACCGGTCTGCTCGGCCAGCGCCGCCGCGTCGGCATCGGGCTGTGTCCGGGCCGTCTCCCAGGTCTCCTCGTCGACGGTCGCGCCCGGCGGGTCGTCGTTGCGGACCAGGTGGAGGTCCATCCGCGCACGGAACACGGTCCCCGGTGAGATTGACAGCTCCTCCCCGAGTTCCTCGTCGTCGTAGTCGTCGTAGAACAACCGGACGAGCCGTTCGAGTTGCTCCGCCGAAAGCTCCGTCTCGAACGCGAACTTCTCGTGCATCTCCCCGATGACGTCCCCGAGTCGCTCCCCCGAACCCTCGCTGCCGGCGACCGACCCCCGCAACTCCTCCTGTGACTCAGTCACCGTCTCCTCGTCGGTCACATCCAGGAAAATATCTCTGAGTTCCTCCGTCTTGTCGTTCATGTGACCATGTACTCAACGGGACATGTATAAAAATCTGACCCCTTCGAATCTGTCCGAGCGACCCACCTGGTGACTTGACGTAGCAACCACAAAGTGACTGATGTTTGAAAACAATCAGACGGAACAAAATCCGAACTAACTGTGACCACAATGTTGCCAACGCAGGGACAGAGACGGTTATTGGTCGTGAAGATTGAGCCGTCTGATACGAAACTGAACCCCGTTGAACGCGCTATTCGGGACGGGACGCCCGAAACGAGCCGATGGCGAGAAAAGGTTTAAGCGGGTAGCCTTCTCGCCTAGGACTCATGAGCGAGGGCGTGACTCGTGAGACGTTCTGGCAGATCAGTGAACTCGAGGAAGTCATCTTCTATTTCCTCGCCGTGGTCGCAATCCTGGTTTTCGTCTACGGCGTTTACAGTCGTTTCAGGCGGTACACCAGAGGGACCGAGGACCCGTTCGACCGTCTCGACGACCTCGGGACGCGCATCCGGGAGGCCGGTCGCATCGCGTTCTCCAACGAGAAGCAGTTCGACCGCGACCTCGTCGGCGGGATGATGCACTCGTTTATCCTCTGGGGGTTCCTGACGCTGTTTATCGGCACGTCTATCCTGGCAATCGACAAGTACGCCTTCGGTCCCGTCACGGGCGAGTCGTTTTACGTCGGGAACTTCTTTCGCTCGTACTCGTTCGTCATGGACCTGATGGGGCTGTTGTTCGTCTGCGGGCTCTCTGTCGCTATCTACCGGCGCTACGTCGTCCGCAACCACCGCCTCTGGGGCAAACACACTAGCTGGGAGGACGACCTGCTCGTGTGGTCGCTTTTCGTCCTCGGCGTCGGTGGGTTCCTGCTCGAATCGTTCCGCATCGCTAGCTGGCAGGGCGGTCCCCAGGCGTTCGAACAGGCGAGTTTCGTCAGCTACTTCCTCGCAACCGTAATGATCGAGGCGGGCATCACTGCCGACGCCGCACAGGCGGCCTACCCGGCCGTCTGGTGGAGTCACTCGCTGGTCGCGCTGTGGTTCATCGCCTGGATTCCTTACGCCAAACCGTTCCACATGCTCTCGTCGTTTGCCAACGTCGTCACGCGCGACGGGAGCGCGGGGGTGCGCCTGCCGGGGGTCCCGGCCGACCCTGCGGCGGATACTGAACTCGCCGACATCGACGACTTCTCCTGGAAGCAACTGCTCGACCACGACGCCTGTACGAAGTGTGGCCGGTGCTCCGCGGTGTGTCCGGCGAAGGCGTCCGACCGGCCCCTCGACCCGCGCGACGTCATCCTCGACCTGCGGGAGTACCGCAAGCAGCGTGACGCCGGCGGCGAGGAAATCCCCATCATCGCGGACGGCGGGACGAGCGTCATCGACGCCGAGACCATGGAGTCGTGTATGGCCTGTATGGCCTGCGTGGACTCGTGTCCTGTCGAAATCGAGCACCTCACGCATTTCACCGACATGCACCGCCAGCTCGTCGAGCAGGCCGACGTCGACAGGAACGCACAGGACGTCTTCCAGAACGTGATGCAGCAGGGCAACACGTTCGGCGACCCGGCTCGCACGCGACCCGACTGGACCGAAGAACTCGACTTCGAGGGACCCGACGCCCGCGACGAACCCGTCGAGTACCTCTGGTACGTCGGCGACTACCCGAGCTACGACGACCGCAACAAGAAGGTCGCACGGAGCCTGGCTCGGATTTTCGAGGCGGCCGGCGTCGACTACGGCATCCTCTACGAGGACGAGGTCTACGACGGCAACGACGTCCGCCGGATGGGCGAGGAACTGCTCTACGTCGACCAGGCCGCACAGCTCATCGGCGCGTTCGAGGGCTGTGAGTTCGAGACCATCGTCTGTACCGACCCCCACTCGTTCAACACCATCGTCAACGAGTACCCCGAAATCGACTTCGCCGAGTACGCCGACGACCCGATGATGGAGGTCCCACTCGAAGGCTACTGGAACGCGGACGGCGCTATCGAGGCGAAACACTACACGCAGGTCGTCGCCGAACTCGCCGAGTCGGGAACGCTCGACGTTCCCGCCGAACTCGACTACACGGTCACGTACCACGACCCGTGTCACCTCGGCCGGTACAACGACGTGTTCGACGCCCCGCGACAGCTCGTCGCGGAGACCGGCTGTGACCTCCACGAGATGCCGCGAAACCGCGCGGATTCCTTTTGCTGTGGCGGCGGCGGCGGTGGCCTCTGGATGGACTTCGACGAGGACCCGAAGCCGAGCGAGGAACGCCTCCGCGAGGCGCTCGAAGACACCGACGCGGGCGACGCAGTCGAGAAGTTCGTCGTCGCCTGCCCGATGTGCATGACGATGTACGAGGACGGCCGCAAGACCGGCGGTTTCGAGGACGACCTCGACGTGGTCGGCATTACCGAACTCCTGGCGGAGTCGCTCGACGCGGCCGCGTGAGCACGGAACGCGTCCGCGACGAAGTTCCCCACCGGCGTCTCCGGATACCGGTCCGCTCGCCTGCGCTCGCCCGGGTGGACGACCGGCGTCCCGTCGACCGTCTCCGCACGGAGGTCGTGGTCGTGGCCGCCGAGCACGAGGTCGACGCCCTCGACCGCGGCGAGTTCTTCGTCACGGGGGCCGGCGTGCGAGAGCACGACCACCGAATCGACCCCCTGGAGGTCCGGGACCGCGTCCTCGACTGCCGCGAGCGTGCCGGGGGCTTTCCCGGCGCTGGAGGCCTCGACCAACACCGCGCCGGTAAAAATCAATGCACGACCGTATCAGTCGTCGGACGCGGCCGTAGCGTCGCCTTCCTCGTGTTGCTGTTTGACGTAGGGGAGTTTGCCGCCGGCGGCGAGGATGTCGCGCTCGCGGGCGCTGGCCTCCAGGATGCCGGTCGCCTCCCAGTCGTCGTTGATGCGGATGGTGAACTCCTCCTGCCCCGAGCGGACGGCGTCGGCGACGTCGTCGACGATTTCGACGTGGTCGCCCTGGTCGATGTGCTCGTAGGTCTCCTGGTCGATCTCCAGCGGGAGGAGGCCGAAGTTGAACAGGTTCGCGCGGTGGATGCGGGCGAAACTCCGGGCGAGGACGCCCTCGACGCCCAGGAACATCGGACACAGCGCGGCGTGCTCGCGCGAGGAGCCCTGGCCGTAGTTCTCGCCGGCGACGAGGAAGCCGCCGTCGGAGTTCATCGCGCGCTGGGCGAACGCGTCGTCGACGCGCGAGAGGGTGAACTCCGAGAGCTTCGGGATGTTCGACCGGTACATCAGGATGTCCTGCGTCGCCGGGATGATGTGGTCGGTCGTGATGTTGTCACCCATCCGCAACAGCGTGGGGCCTTCGAGGCGCTCGTCGAGGGGGTCTTTCAGCGGGACGTCCCCGATGTTCGGTCCCTTGATGAGTTCGTCGTCGACCGCCTCCTCGGGCGTGATGATGTCGTTCTCGGCACCCTCGATCTCCTCGGGCATCTCGAAGCCGGGGTCCTCGAGGTCGCCGAGTTCTTCGGCGAGGTCCCGCGGGTCGACAATCTCGCCTTTTATCGCCGAGGCCGCCGCGACCTCGGGCGAACAGAGGTAGACGTTGTCGTCCTCGATTCCCGAGCGCCCCTCGAAGTTCCGGTTGAACGTCCGGAGCGAGACCGAATCGCTCCCGGGGACGTGGCCGATGCCGATACACGCGCCACACGTGGCTTCGGAGAAGTTGACGCCGGCGGCCATCAGTTCGGCCGTCCAGCCCTCGCGCGCCAGCATCTCGCTGGCCTTCTTCGAACCGGGTGCGACGATCATCTCCGTCGAGAGGTCGATGGTGCGCCCTTCGAGCATCTTCGCGGCCGGCAGGATGTCCTCGTAGGCACCGTTCGTACAGGAGCCGATGATGACCTGGTCGACGTCCTGGCCGGCGGCCTCGCGGACCGGGACGACGTTGTCGGGCATCGACGGTTCGGCGATGAGCGGCTCCAGTTCCGAGAGATCGACGGTGATGGAGTCGTGGTACTCGGCGTCCTCGTCGGGCTGGAGCTTTTCGTACTCGTCGCCGCGGCCGGCCCGTTCGAGGTAGTCCCGGGTCCGCTCGTCGGTCGGGAAGATGCTCGTGGTCGCGCCGAGTTCGGTCCCCATGTTCGTGATGGTCATCCGCTCGGGGGCCGAGAGCGACTCGACGCCGGGACCGGTGTACTCGAATATCTTGCCGACGCCGCCCTTCACGGAGAGGCGGCGCAGCATCTCGAGGATGATGTCCTTGGCGGTCGCCCACTCGGGCAGTTCGCCCTCCAGCCGGACCTCGACGACCTCGGGCATCTCGATGTAGTAGGCCCCGCCGCCCATCGCGACGGCGACGTCGAGCCCGCCAGAGCCGATGGCGAGCTGGCCGATGCCGCCCGGCGTCGGCGTGTGCGAGTCCGACCCCAGCAGCGTCTTGTCCGGTGCCGCGAAGTTCTCCCGGTGGACGTTGTGACAGATGCCGTTGCCCGGCCGCGAGAAGTAGGCACCGAACGTGCCGGCCGCCGACCGCAGGAACCGGTGGTCGTCGGTGTTCTTGAAGTCGAACTGGTAGGTCTGGTGGTCACAGTACTGGGCCGCGAGTTCCGTCTGGACCTCTTCGAGACCCAGCGCCTCGAACTGGAGCCAGACGAGCGTGCCGGTCGTGTCCTGCGTGAGTACCTGATCGATCTCGATGCCGATCTCCTCGCCGGGCTGGAGTTCGCCCTCGACGAGGTGGTCATCGAGAATCTTCTCGGTGAGTGTCTTTCCCATAGCGTCCAAAACTCGGCTATCCGTGGACATAAAAGATGTTATTCGCGCTATTTTCACGACAGGAAGCCCGACCGCCCGAAATTTGTCGAGTAGAGCCGCCTCGCAAGGTACCCGGAACCACTTCGGCACTCCCAGTATTCCGAGAAAGACGACCTAACGGCCTGGAACGGACAGTCGTGCCGTGATAGTTTCTCGGGGGAAACCCGCCGGAACCGTCAGGGTTTTGCGCCTGCTGGGTGCAGTCAGTGCTATGTTCAGGAGTGGCGAGTTCGTCGCCGACCACGTCGCGGACCTGCGCGAGTCACAGATTCAGCCCAACGGCGTCGACCTGACGCTGGGGACGGTCTTCGAACAGACGACGACCGGCCGCATCGAACGCGGCGACAAGACCGTCGGCGACCGGCGGGAACGCGAGACGGTCGAGGGGTACTACCGTCTCGACCCTGGCGGGTACGTGGTCCGGTACGGCGAACGGCTCCGGATTCCCGACGGACACGTCGGCTTTCTCTACCCCCGGTCGTCGCTCCTCCGGAACTCCTGTATGCTCAACACCGCCGTCTGGGACGCCGGCTACGAGGGCCGGGGCGAGGGCCTCCTCGAAGTCCACCACGACGTCGAACTCGAAGGTGGCGCTCGCATCGCCCAGCTCGTCCTCGCCCGTGCCCGCCACGAGAGCCACTACGATGGTTCCTACCAGAAGGAGAATCTCTAGCCGGGTCTCACCATCGTCCCGGACCCGCTCTCACCCCGTTCGCTCTCCTCGATAATGTTTAACAAGCAACAATTGTATGCATGAATGCTAAAGCAACAATTCTATGGTGTTTGGGAGTGAAGGGCAACCGCCGCGTTGGGGGGAGAGCAACCCGGACCGTGCCTCTGACAGCTTTCTGACCGGTATCCTCCAACCGGCGTTTCACACTACTTACGGTACTACCATCAACACCGGGTCCCGCGGATCGGGTTTCATAGTGGTTGTAGTGACTCGTTTCGGCCCGGCGCGAAAGTATCCCTGTTTCGGCGGCTGAAACCGGCGAGGAGTGACTCCACGGCGGTACATACTCACAACAACTGCGGTGTGTTCCCCGATACCGTCGACCGTCTGTAGTTCGGTCGTCGAGGCGGTGCGGACGGCCTGGACGCTGCCGAATCGGCCCAGTAGCCGTTTGCGCGTCTCGGGGCCGACGCCGGGCACCTTGTCGAGCGGCGTCGACACCTCGTCCCGGAGCGTCTCGTGGTACTGGACGGCGAAGCGATGGGCCTCGTCGCGAACGCGCTGGAGGAGGTGAAGGTGGACCGCGTCGGCGGGCCAGTCGTGGACGCAGTCCGGCGTGACGACGCGTTCCTCCCCCTTTTCGAGCGCGATGGCGGGGACGTCCCAGCCCACCTCGGCGAGCGCGGTTTTCGCCGCGTCGAGTTGCCCCCGGCCGCCGTCGACGAGCAGCAGGTCCGGGGTCGGTCGGTCGTCGCGACCCTCGACGGCCCGCTGTGCCCGCCAGCCCACGAGTTCGGCCATGTTCGCGTAGTCGTCGTTGGTCTCGGGCAGTTTGCGCCGCCGGTATCCCCCTTTCCCGGGGTCGCCGTCCACGAAGACGACGTTGCTTCCGACCACGGCACGGCCGCCCGCGTGGCTGACATCGAACCCCTCGATGCGGTCGGCGCTGTCGAGTCCGAGTGCGTCCGCGAGTGCGCTCCCCGCGTCGCGTTCCCGCCGCGTCCGGCTTGCGTTTTTCATCGCGAGATCGACGAGCGTCGCCTCGCGGCCGACGCCGGGGACCCGGAGGTCGACGCCGACGCCGGCCAGCCACGACGCCACTCCGTTGCCCGCCGGCCGTTCGGGGCACAGTATCACGTCGGGGAGGTCGGTCCCGGCGTAGTACTGCGGGAGAAAGGCTCCGAGGACTGCCGCGGCGTCGTCGCCGCCGTCGTCGGGGACCGCCAGCGTGTGCTGTTCCCTGTCGACGAGCTGGCCGTGTTCGGCACGGAGGACGGCGACGGTCGGCTCGGTGCCGGCGAGCGAGACGCCGAGGACGTCTGTCTGCCTGCGGTCGCTGTCGGCGGTGCTGACGGCCGCCGCCCCCGCGTCGTGGAACCGCTCGACGGCGTCGAGCATGTCCCGGAGGTTCGCGGCCCGCTCGAAGCGCTCCGCCTGCGCGGCGGCGTCCATCTCGCGCCCGAGCGGGTCGGTCAGGATGCCCGTCTCGCCACCCAGGAACCGCTCGACAGCCTCGACGTCCGCCAGGTAGGTGTCGCGGTCGATTTCGTCGGTACAGGGAGCAGTGCACAGCCCGATGTCGTAGTCCAGGCAGGGACGGTCGCGGTTCGCGTACTTGTGGTCCGAACAGCCCCGGACGCCGTAGACCTCGCGGAGTGCCTTCACGACAGTCTCGACCTGTCCCATGTCGGTAAACGGGCCGAAGACGGTCGACCCCCCGTCCGGGTCGCGGGTCACGCGGACCTGCGGGAACTCGTGGTCGGTCAGCTCGACCAGCGGGTAGGACTTGTCGTCTTTCAGTCGGACGTTGTAGCGCGGGCGGTGGCGCTTGATGAGGTTCGCCTCCAGCAACAGTGCCTGGGACTCGGTATCCGTGACGGCGACGTCCAGGTCGTCTGCCCGCGCGACCATCTGCCGGATGCGCTCGCTCCGCGGGTCGGCGTAGGACCTGACCCGGTCGCGCAGGTCGACCGCCTTCCCCACGTAGAGGACGCGGTCGTCGTCGAGAAACTGGTAGACGCCCGGCTCGTCGGGCAGGTCTCCCGCGCGCTCCCTGAGCGTCTCAACGTCCATCAGACGCTAGTTGGCGTCGACGGCTTTGAGGCCACCGGTCTCGGTTCTGGAGGTCGCTTCGATTCAGGAGCCAAATAAGCAAAAATTAACTATGCCTCTGTCCCCGGAACCACCGGTATGGCTCTCGTCGATTCCATTATCGTGTTGGTCGTCAGCCTACTAGTGGGAGCGCTCGGAATCTACGTCGGCGCGCGCGTCATCACGGACGAGGATGATTACACGTACGCCATTGTGACGGCGTTAATCGGCGCGGTTATCTGGGCAATACTCGGGTTTCTGGTTGGCTGGATTCCGCTCGTTGGACCGTTGGTCGTATTCATCGCATATGTGACTGTTATCAACCTTCGATATCCGGGAGGGTGGGTGAACGCGATCTTGATCTCTCTGATCGCGTGGCTCGCAGCGGTTGTCGTTCTCTACGTCCTCGCAGTCGTCGGAATCACGAGCTTCGAGGCAGTCGGAGTTCCTGGTGCCTGACTCCCGGTTGCTGACTCCCGCGACGTCTACGGGAATTCCTGCCTCAAACAGTAATGGATACGCGTCGCCTCCCTTGCGCTGTTCTCCAAACCCCACTGATAGTGGTTGTTGTGACTCGTTTCGGCCAGGCGCGAAAGTATCCCTGTTTGGGCGGCTGAAACGGGCGAGGGGTGACTCCACGGCGGTACATAATCACAACAACCACTATGAGTTCTGTCAAACACTTCGGCGGGCAACCCCGTGGAGAGTTCCACGGTCAGGCTGACCCTAGTCAGTACGTTGGTGCCTCTTCGGTGACGCCCTCGCGCTGGTTGACCACGCGGGCGAGCGTGAACAGTGCGTCCGAGAGGCGGTTCAGGTAGACCACAGCGGTCTCGTTGACGTCGTCCTCCGCGCCGGCGAGCGCGACCGCCCGCCGTTCGGCGCGGCGACAGACCGCCCTGGCGTGGTGGAGTCGCGCGCCGACGCTCGACCCGCCGGAGAGGATGAAACTCGTCAGCGGGTCGAGTTCCTCGTCGTAGCTGTCTATCATCGCTTCGAGTTCTTCGACGTATTCGTCCGCGACCGTGGGGTCGTCCTCGTCAGGAGCCGGGTTGGCGAAATCCGCCTGCACGACGTGGAGGTGGTTCTGTATCTCCCGGAGGTGGTCGTCGACGTCGTCGTACCCCGTCGGCCGTGCCATCCCGACCAGCGAGTTGACCTCGTCGGCGCTCCCGTAGGCCTCGATTCGCTCGCTGGCTTTCGAGACCCGCTCCATCGTTCTGAGGTCCGTCTGTCCCTCGTCGCCGCGGCCTGTGTAAATCTTCATGGGTCGAGTTCGGAGCGTGACAAACTTAATCCTCAGTGGTCCACGATTCTGAACGCGCGTCGGATTCACCACCCGCGTGGAACACGACGATTAAGTGGGATGGAACCGAGACTGTGGTAATGACGTATCTGGGAATCGATCTGGGTGCGACGACGATATACGCGGTCGTCGGCGACGAGAACGGCGACGTACTCGGGCGCGACAGTCGCCCGACGCCACAGGGACCGGACTGCGAGGCTGTAACGAATGCGTTTCTCGGGTCGGCGCGGGCGGCCTGCGCCGACGCGTCGGTCGACCCCGACTCGCTCCTGGCCGCCGGTATCGCCTCTATCGGTCCCCTCGATACCGACGACGGCGTCGTCCGTGACCCCGCAAACCTGCCCGACACGGTGGGGGAGATACCGGTCGTCGAACCCCTGGAACGACTCGTCGACTGCCCCGTTACCCTCCACAACGACGCGACTGCCGGACTCCTCGGGGAGCGGTTCGATGTCGAGAACCCGCCCGACGACGCCGTCTACCTGACGCTCTCGTCGGGCATCGGTGCCGGCATCTGCGTCGACGGCTCCGCGCTCGAAGGCTGGAACGGGAACGCCGGGGAGGTCGGCCACTTCACTGTCGACGGCGACGGCACGATGCCGTGTGGCTGTGGCAAACGCGGCCACTGGGAGGCGTACTGTTCGGGTGACAACATCCCGCGCTACGCCCGCCGTCTCCACGACGGCGAGCCGACGAGCCTGCCGCTCTCCGATGAATCGTTCGGCGCAGCGGACGTGTTCGCCGCCGCAGGAGGGGACGCCTTCGCCGACAGCGTCCTCGACCGGGTCGCCGAGTGGAACGCACACGGCGTCGCCACGCTCGTCCACGCCTACGCACCCGAAGTGGTCTCGGTCGGCGGGCGGGTCGCACTCGAAAACCCCGGCGTCGTGGAGGGAATCCGGGACCGGCTTCCGGACCTCGTCATGACGAGTACCCCCGACATCAGACTGACGCCGCTGGGCGAGGAAGTCGTCGTCCGGGGGGCACTCGCGAGTGCCGTCGCCAGCGTGTCCGACGGCGGCAACTGACTCCTCACTGTTCGCTGGTCTCGCACTCGACCTGCCAGTCCACGTCGGTCCGGTCGTCGATGCGCTCGTACATGGCACGCAACCCCTCGGAGTCCGTCTCGGGGAGGACGTGAAACCGGATACAGCCGCTCCGGATGGAGACGCGAAACACGTCGTGCGTCTCCTCGTCGCGGACCAGATACAGCGCCATCGGGAGATTGAGAAAGTCGCCGTAGCGGTACGGCCCCGCCGCGAGCACCGTCTCGACCAGGTCAGCCAGGTCGTCGTTCGACCGCTCCGCGTCGGGGACGAGTCGGAACAGCGTCTCCCCCTCGTATTCGACCCCGCCGCTGTACGGGTAGGTCCGCGTCGGACGAACGGGAATCGTAAACGACGGCTCGGCCATCCAGCGGGGGATACGGCTCCATCCCTCTTAACGTCGCGGGCCGACACCGGCTGTATCCGCTGTGAAACAACGAATACGCCCGGTCCGGCGAAGTCGTCAAGCGTAAACCGGGGGACGTGCAAGCGAGAACGATGACCGAAGGAGGGTCCGGTGACGTGCTGGACGCAAACGAGACGGCAGTTGCGCCGGAGCGCCGCTCCCGCGTCGCAGTAGGTCGAACGGACGATAGCACAGCGGCGGCCGGACGTAGTGGCGGTCGAACTCGACGAGACGCGCTACAAGCGTCTCAAGGGCGAGACGCCGGACGACATCGAGGCGGGCGACATCATCTCCGGCAAGACCGTCTACCAGTTTCTCGCCTACTGGATGCTCTCGTACGTCCAGGCGCGGCTCGGCGAGCGGTTCGACATCGAGCCCGGTGCGGACATGATGGCGGCCATCGACTCTGCCGAAAAACACGGAAGCGGTGTGGCGCTGGTCGACCGCGACATCCAGATGACCGTCCAGCGGCTCTGGTCGCGGATGCGGACCCGGGAGAAACTCACCATCGTTGCGGCCCTGCTGGTCGAGATGGCCGGCGCGTGGACTGCCGCCCTCTCGATTGGCGTCGCCGCCGGCATCTTCGTCGCGGTCCTCGCCGGCGCGCTTGGCGGGCCGTACATCGTCCCTTCGGGGCTGGAAGCCGACGTCGGCGTTCCCCTGCTCGGCGGACTCGTCAACTCGCTTCTGAGTGTCGCGGACAGCCTGGCTATCACGACCGGCGTTGCGCTCGCAATCGGAGTACCGCTCGGTGCGCTGTTCGTGCGGCTTCGCGGCGACCCCGAAAAGCAGGACATCGACCTCGAACGGCTGACAGACGCCGACGTCGTGACGGCGATGATAGAGGAGTTCCGCCGGTTCTCGCCCGGCGGGGCCGAGGCGCTCATCGACGAGCGCGACGCGTACATCGCTCACCGGCTCGTTGCGCTACGCGAGGCCGGCTACGACGTCGTCGCGGTCGTCGGTGCCGGTCACAGGGAGGGCATCGAGCGGTACCTCGAAGCGCCACACGAGTTGCCGTCGCCGGAGTCGCTCGTCGGCGAGGCGAGTTCGAGCCGTCTCACCACCTACCTCTACAAGGGTATCGGCTACATGTTCACGCTGGGCTTCCTGGCGTTTTTCGTCCTGCTGGCGCTGGCCGGCGTCCAGGGGGAGTTTCTCGTGACGGTGTTCGTCGTCTGGTTTCTCGTCAACGGCATCGCCGCCGCGGCGCTGGCGAAACTCGCCGGCGCACACTGGACGAGCGCGTGTGTCGGCGGCTCTGTCGCGTGGCTCACCAGCGTCAATCCACTGCTCGCACCGGGCTGGTTCGCCGGCTACGTCGAGTTGCGCTACACCAGCATCAACGTCACCGACATCAGCAGACTCAACGACATGCTCGCCGATCAGGAGACGCCGATCCTCGAACTCCTGGGCAACATGCGCGACGAGGTACCGACGTTCCGCCTCATCCTCATCGTCGCGATGACCAACGTCGGGAGTTTCCTCGCGAGCGTCCTCTTCGCGACGGTGCTGTTGCCCTACCTGGCCGCCGACATCGGCGGGGTCAGCGGGCTCGGCGAACACATGATCGAGGGCGCACAGGAAGGCGCACAGCTCATCTGGGAGACGCTGACCTGAGCATGGATGACTGATATGTACGAGATCGGCGGCATACGGTTCTACAGACAGGAACTGCGCGACCTCGCTATCGCCTGGGTCGCGCTCGGACTCGCGTTCACGTTCTTTCTCGAAGCGCCGTTCGTCGAGCAGGTCCGGCGGGGTGCCCTCGACCCGGGCGACGTCGCCGGCGTGTTCGCGATGAGTATGGCAACGGTCGGAACCGGCTTCCTGTTGCACGAACTCGCCCACAAGGTGACGGCAGTCCGCTTCGGGCAGGTCGCGGCGTTTCGCGCCAACGGACCGATGCTCGCGGTCGCCGTCGTCTCGGGACTGGCCGGCCTGCTCGTCGCCGCCCCGGGTGCGGTGTACCACCGCGGTCGGATCACCGCGCGCCAGAACGGCATCGTCGCCGTCGCCGGCCCCGTCACCAACCTCGTGCTCGCCGCCGTCTTCTTCGTCCCGTTCGTCCTCGGGTCGGGGTTCGCCGGGGAAATCGGACGGATGGGCGTGCTCATCAACCTCTTTCTCGCCGCATTCAACATGATACCGGGCGGCCCCCTCGACGGGCGCACCGTCCTGAACTGGAGCAAAGCCGTCTTCGCGGTCGTTCTCGTCACCTCTGTCGTTTCCGGGGCGGCCTTCCTCCTCGTGTTCGTCTTCTAGCTCGTCACACCCTACGCCCCGACTCCCGCATACTGTCTCCCAATTGATCCTCTCCAGGAGCAGACCGGATACTGACGGATTCGGCCGCCGGGGAATGAGCCTGGCGAATGACGTCAGGTGAGTGCGACCGGTGGGCTTTTGCTCGTCGCAGGCGGTCGGGCGAGCATGGGAAGCGACAACGACCAGAAAGAGGAGGGGTTGACCTACGCCGAGGCGGGCGTCGACATCGACGCGAGCGAGGCTCGTGGGCGCAGTCGGGGAGTTCGAGGGTGAGTACGCCGGACTCGTCGACATCGGCGACGGGTATCTCGCGCTGGCGACCGACGGCGTCGGCACGAAACTGCTGGTCGCGGCGGCCATCGACGACCACTCCACGGTCGGCATCGACTGCATCGCGATGAACGTCAACGACCTCGTGGCCCAGGGGGTCAAGCCGGTCGCGTTCGTCGACTACCTCGCCGTCGAACAGCCGGACGACGAGACGGCGGCCGAAATCGGCGAGGGACTGCGCGCGGGGGCACAGCGGGCCGATGTCGCGCTGGTCGGCGGCGAGACTGCGGTGATGCCCGACGTCATCAGGGGGCTCGACGTGGCAGGCGCGTGTGCGGGTCTCGCGCCGAAGGGTGCGCTGTTCCCCGGCGACGCACAGGCCGGGGACGCGCTGGTCGGCTGGCCCTCCAGTGGCATCCACTCGAACGGGCTTACGCTGGCACGCGAGGCAGTGACCCGCGACCACGAATACACCGACCCGTTCCCGCCGAATCCCGAGCGCACGATTGCCGAGGAACTGCTGGAGCCGACGCGCATCTACACGGACCTGCTCGGGCCGCTACGGAACCAGGAGACCCACGCGGCCGCTCACGTCACCGGCGGTGGCTGGACGAATCTCACCCGGATGGGCGCGTACCACTACGAGATTACCGACCCGTTCGATGCCCAGCCCGTCTTCGAGTTCGTCCAGGAGACCGGCGACGTCGACGACGCGGAGATGTATCGGACGTTCAACATGGGTACCGGGTTCGTGGCGGCGCTCCCCGAGGCGGACGCGGCGGCTGTCGTCGACGCGACCGGGGATGGACGGATCGTCGGTCACGTCGAGGAAAGCGACGAGGGGCGCGTGGCGATCCGAGGACTCGACATCTCCTGATAGTGGTTGTTGTGATTAGTTACTGCCGTGGAGTCACAACAACCACTGTGAGTGGACCCTCTGGTTCAGTCCGGTCATGCTGTTCCCGGGGATGTCTGGGACGTCGAGACCCGACCGACGGAGTCATGCAGTATCGCACACAACGGGAAGTTGATGTCGACATTCACACGTGAGTTATCAATAGGTATATCAAATTGGACACAGAGTTTTGAACACGGCAGAAGACTGTGCTGACTCCACAGGACTCGGACGCGGTTTCGCCCCCGGAGCGGGACGGCGTGGACGCACTCGATCCGCAGACGGTGACAGTCGTCAGTATCAGTGACATCCACGGTTATCTCGGCGACGCACGGAGCGCGCTGCTGACGCTCGCGGACCATCCCGACTACGATGCAGTCGTCGAGAAGGACGCCGCGCGCCGACTCCACTGGGCCGGCGGCGAGGAGTACGTCCTGGTGATCAACGGCGACCTCATCGACCGCGGTCCCCAAAGCGAGCGGGTCGTCGAGATGGCCGAGCGCCTCATCGAGGAGGCCCCGCCGGGCCACGTGCGGGTGACTGCCGGCAACCACGAGATGGGTGTGCTGGTCCCCGAACTGTACGACTGGTCGCGCTGGTACTCCGGCACGCGGAGCGACGAGGAACGACGCGCGTTCCTCCAGGCGGTCCTTGACGGACACGTCGTTGCTGCCTACGAGGGGCACAACGTCACCTACTCCCACGCGGGACAGCCGGACCCGTTCACGGCGCGGGAGGTCAACGAGGAACTCGTCGAGGGGACACAGCGCCTGCTCGGGGCGCTCGGGGACTCCGACGAAATCGAGACACAGGAGCGCGTCGTCGAGAGCCTGCCCCGGGTGTTCGGATACGACGGCGAGACGGGTCGCGGGCCGAACGCGGGGCTGACGTGGCTCGACTTCGAGTACATGCCCGAGGACGCCCCGCCACAGGTCGTGGGGCACACGCGCCAGGACACGCCGGTCCGGCGCGGGAACGTCGTCTGTGGCAACGTCATCCGGAACAACAGGCGCAAGGAGGGCGGCGAAGCAGTCATCGTGGAAACGCCGGACAGTATCGCGGCGCTGGGTCGCGACGAAGACGGCGACGTCGTGGAGTACGTCTTTTCACTCCCGACGATGGACGAACCTCGAGCGTAGGCGGGGTCGTTTCATACGGGCGGCTGTGACTCGTTTCAGGACGTCACCGCAGTAACGGCGACCTCGCGGGCCAAGGCTGTCACCTGGCGAATCTGTGCCGACAGCAGTCCGTATCAGGAGAGGTGACTGGCGATGTCTGCCTCGGTGATGATACCGACGGTGACGCCGGCCTCGACGACGAGGACGGCATCGTTGTGGTCGAGGTGGGCGTCCACGGTGTCGATGAGCGCGTTCGGTTCGACGGTGCTTATCGACTCGTGCATGACCTCGGCCACCGGGAGGTCACCGACGTTGCCCTCCGGGCGCTGGCGGATGTCGGAGGTCCCGATGATGCCCTGTGGCGTCCCCTCACGGACGACCGGGACCTGCGAGTAGCCGCGTTCGTTCATCAGTTCGATTACCTCGCGGACGCTCGCGTCGGGGGCGACGCTGGCGACCGGCGAGTTCATCAGGTCCGCCGCCCGGAGCAAGGCCCCCTCGGCCTCCTGGAGCGCGTTCACGATGCGCCGGAGCGTCGAGAGCCGCGGGTCGACGTCGCCGCCCTCGATGCGCGCGATGAGCGGTTGCGAGACGTTGGCCTTCTCGGCCAACTCGCTCTGTGTGAGGCCGAGTTCGTTCCGCCATTCGCGTAAATCCTCGGGTGTCGGGAGTTCCATACATGGACATAACTCAAAGTAATACAAAAATCCACCGACACCTGTGACTGGTCGACTTCGTGGATGGGCCGACGGATGGTCTACTCGTCTTCGTCCTCGAACTCGATGGTATCGACGACCTTGAGCGGGACGTCCCGGAGAGCACCGCCGATGTCGCTCTTGGCGATGCGCTGGGCGTGTTCGGCGCTCTCGGCGTTGAAGACCTTCATTTCGAGCATGAGTCCGACGAGCGACGTCTCCGCGGCGATGAACGCCGAGTCGAAGGGTTCGCCACACGCCGGGCAGTCGGTGAAGCCGACCTCGACTTCCACGTAATCCATCTCCTCCTGATTGAGCCGCTTGCCCGCCTCGCTGACAGCAACACCGATTGCGTCGTCGATGTTGTCGACGTCGTGAACCAGCCAGGCTGCTTCCAGTACAACACGGTAGTTCATATCCGGTACGTATCGGGGTACCTACTCGTCTTTTTTGATTTCGGTTCGTCCCTGCGGACACACCGGACGCCGAATCCGAACGCCCGGTATCAGCGTAGCCGGACGTGCCCAGCCTCGACGACACCACGCTTCGCTAATAGGCCGCGTTAGCCGCTGATAACGGCGCACGTCATTCCAATCATCCCGATAAGTTATACGGACCTGGTATCGTCCCAACTGTTTGATTACACGCATACGTGGTTTTTCCCCGCCTGTCGCGGGCAACGCCAGGTGAAATCGAATAACCGCAGTACTGCGTCGCCTTACCTCCGAATTCTTTATGTACTATAATGAAAAATTCGCCCCGAAGACTTATATACTGAAACTCATTCAGGGCAGGGTATAGCACGATGGAACGGCTCTACCGCGCAACACTGTTCGCACTGTACCAGCTCACCCTGCTGACCGGGATCGTCCTGCTCCCCGTCGCGCTCGTGACCGAGCGCCTCGGGATTCGGCTCCCCATCGACCGGGCGGTAGTGGGTCTCAAGGAGGCATGCGAGCAGTCCCAGGCAGCCTGACCGGAGGTAGCTTTTCCCGAACGAGTACTTTATTAGGTGGCGAGCCAGTAGCCCGATGTATGAACGATCCAACTGTCGGCTTCGACTCTTCGAGAAACCACCCTGCCGGTCGCTTCGACGCTGATCCCTACGAACCCGAACTGGGAACGCTCCCGGAGACCGACCGCGACGAGGAGGCGGTCAACAAGACGGGGACCACGACAATCGGAATCTCGACCGAGAACGGCGTCGTCATCGCCACG
>PXQO01000105.1:31904-37709 GCA_003021285.1 Halobacteriales archaeon QH_2_65_14
CTTCGCTCGCGGCGGTCCGTTCTTCGCAATCAACCCCATCCTCGGCGGCGTCGACAACGAGGGCAGTCACGTCTACAGCATCGACCCCGCCGGCGGCGTAATGAAAGACGACTACACGATCACGGGTTCGGGGCTGACCGTCGCGTACGGGACCCTCGAAGACCGCTACGAGGAGGACATGTCCATCGAGGAAGCACAGCAGGCCGCCGGTGCCGGCATCAAGGCCGCCGCCGAACGCGATACCGGGTCGGGCAACGGTATCTACGTCGCCACGGTCACCGAGGAGGGCGTCGACATCACCGACTACAACCTCGACGAACTCGACGTCTGATCGGCTCGAATCCGTTTCTGGATGAGTCGGCGCTGGATGCGTTCAGATCGCGAACGCGACCCTGATCATATCCCGGGTTCCCGGGCCCAGGCCGATTGCGACGACGACGCCGAGCAACAGCACCGAGAACCGCGGACTGTCCTGCATGAACTCATCGTCGAAAAGCGAGAGGATCAACACCGGCGCGGCGAGTTTTACGAGGAAGAACGGCCAGGCCTCGCCGACGTACACGCCAGCCACGTACTCGCCGCCCTGGATCGCCCCAGTCAGATCCATAACGAGCTGATTGAACGGGTGTTTGGCACCGTAGTTGAGGCCGTGCCAGAGATGCGTCCAGTCGTTCGCGAGGACGTTCGCCACGCCGTCGACGGCGTGTGCCCAGATGACGACGAGCCCCATCAGCCCGGTTCCGGCGTGGAACGAGGGCCACTGAGCGTCGACGGCAAAGTACGTGATGACCGCACTGACCGTTGCGATTCCGAGGATGGCGAGGAGAATCCCCGGATAGAGCCGGATGTACTCCTCGGTGATCGAGAGCAAGACCAGATAGCCAAACGTCGGCAACAGGACGGCCACGCCGATGAGTCCGAACGGGCGAGTGTAGGTTTCGACCTGCCCTTGGCGTTCGAGCCACTTGCTCACGAAAAACGCCACGAGCGCGATAGCGAAGACGGTGAAGTAGATGAACGGACTGATCAGGGCTGCACTCGCTGGATACTCCATCCCGGGGGTCTGGCCCGCTTCGAGCGCGGCGATGAACGCGTCCTCGACCGTCCTGAGGGCACCCCCGAACAGAATGAACGGGAAAAGCGCGTAGAAGGCCTCGCGCAACGGGTCCAGGTCGAACCGTTCGAGAAACAGGTAGACGCCGGCGAGCATGAACACCAGAATCAGAATGTATCCAACCGTCGACGTGACGGTGTACCCTTCGGTAACGACGAACTCGCCGGCTCCAGCGGTGCACGACCCCGTGGTGCCGTCAGTCACTACCTCGCGGACTTCCCCCGTTCCCGTGTCGTAGATGAGACAGTCCGCCGTCGTCGCGTCGACGCGGACCGGGCCGATGAAGTACCGCCAGATGAACTCGTCGTAGACTCGGGCCGGGAACGCCAGGGCGGCGGCGGCGATGGTCACAACGATTGCAGCGAGCGCTCCGACCCACGCCGTTTCCGGGCTGACGTCGTATCGCTCCAGGGCCTCCATATACGCACTGGGCACTGCCGATGGTTTCAGAATTCCGGTCTCGTGTGCTCAGCGTACACGAGCGAACGAATCTGTCGACGGCGCTCCTGTGTCGTCAGGCTTCGAGTCGGAGGCCGCGCTGGACGACGTCGAGCACCTGGTCGTGGGCCCGTCCGTTCGAGACGACGAGTCCCTCGCTCCCGTTCGACCAGGTTTCGCCGTGGATGTCGGTCGCCGTTCCCCCGGCACGCCTGACGAGGTACACGCCGACGATGGAGTCCCAGGGGTGTGGCGTTCGCGGCATGAACGCCGCGTCGAGACTCCCCGCCGCCACGAGGGCCAGGGCTCCCTGCATCGACCCGAGACGGCGGACGTCGCCGAACCCCTCGACTGCTGATTCGAAAAGCGCCACGTACTGCCTGCTCCCCTGCACTGGCCACCAGCCGTTGAGGCCGACGGCGAACGTCTCCGGGTCGGTCCGCTCGCTGACCTGCATCGGTGTGTCGTTCAGCGAGACACTTTCGGACCCTGCCGTGTAGATGTCCTCCTCGGCCGGCATGTAGGTGGCGACACCGACAGGTTCGCCGTCGGTAACTGCCCCGACGCTCGTGGCCCAGAATCTGATCCCGCGAACGTAGTTGCCGGTTCCGTCTATCGGGTCCACGACCCACGCGTCACCGGTCTCGGGCACTTCCTTTATGACCTCGACGTCCTCGGCCACGCCGAGGGGCCGTGCGTCCTCCTCGCACACCAGTGTCGCTCCCGAAAACTCCTGGGCTATCGTCGCTATCACCTGCCGCTGGGCGTCCCTGTCTGCCGCCGTGACGAGGTCGTTCTTGCCGTCTTTCGTCTCGACTGCCATCTCCTCCCGGAACGACTCCCGGGCGACGACGCCGCCGGCACGGGCGGCCCGCTCGGCCAGCGCCGCCCTGTGTGTCGCGTCACTCATACCCCCAGTCGACACCCCACCCTGATAGGCACTGCGAATCCGACCTGACCGTCCTCTCTCCTCGACGTTCCTTGCTAACTGATACCCCGTATATGGCACGTGTTATTAACACAAGAAAGAATAATAATAGCATTTTTCCCCGAAGAGGGCATCACATCGGATATGGACCTGACACGCCGTTCGGTCCTCGGGGGGGCCGGGGCCGGCATCATCGCCGGGCTAGCAGGCTGTTTGAGCGAACCGGGCGGGGGTTCGGGCGACCAGAACGTCGGCGACGGGTCAGACAGGGGGTACGCGGCGTTTTTCACACTCGCCGACTGGGTCGGGGAAATCACCGGCGACAGGATGACCGTCCAACAGGCGGTTTCGGCGGGTGAGGCGGGCCACGGCTGGCAGCCGCCGAGTGACCTCGTCCTCGACGTCGCCGATTCAGGGTTGTTCGTCTACCTCGACACACCCGAATTCTCGTGGGCGCAGGACCTCGCAGCCCAGGTCCGGGAGGAAGACCTCGCTGTGGTCGATGCTCTGGAGGCTCTCGACGAGGACCAGCTCCTCGACTGGGATGGGGAACGCGGCCACCATCACGAACAAGAGGACCACGAGGAGGAAAATCACGAAAAGGAGGACGATCACCAGAACGAACAGGGCGACGAGTTTTACGATCCGCACGTGTGGGTGGACCCCGTCCTCGCAATCGACATCGTGGAGTACCTGGGGAACGAACTGGGTGATCTGGACCCGGACAACGCGGACTTCTACGGTGAGAACGTGAACGCATACAGGGAGCGGCTGGAATCCGTCGACGGCCAGTTTCGCGAGCACGTGGACGGGTCGGACAACGAGGTGGCCGTCTTCGCCGGTCACGATTCGTTCCGGTATCTCGAAGCTCGCTACGGGTTCGACCTCCACAGTCCGCGGGGTGTCACGCCGGACGCCGAGCCGAGTCCGGACGAGATCGCCGAGACGATAGAACTCGTCGATGACAACGATATCGAGGTGATACTGTACGATCCGTTCGATACGCCCGACGATACGCCGCCGCCGCTCGCACAGCGCATCATCGACAGCACAGATGCCAAGAAGGCCCGTCCGCTCTCGCCCGCCGAAGGGACGACGGGGGAGTGGCAAGAACAGGGGTGGGGCTGGGTCGAGCAGATGGAGGAGATCAACATCCCCTCGCTCCGCGCGGCACTGAACGGGTCGTAGAATCGATGTGTCCCATGCAAGTTAGAGAGACCAGAACATACAAACGCGGGATTCACGATAGTACATTTCGAGGCGTCATCCGACGAACCATGGGGCGACGTAATTCACAACGGAGCGCATGCGGGCCTGGGGGGCCGGTTGAGCGGTCGTGTCACCGGTGGGCAGCCCAGCGAATGGAGGTCCGGCGATGACCGCAGTCGTCGAGATGGAGGACGTGACCTTCTCGTATGGAGAGACGCCTGCGGTCCGTGACGTCACGCTCACCGTCGAGCAGGGTGACTTCCTGGGACTCGTCGGGCCCAACGGGTCGGGCAAGACGACGCTGTTGCATCTGATGCTCGGAGTGCACACGCCCGACAGTGGGCGTATCGAACTGTTCGGCACGCCAGTCTCGGAGTTCGAGGAGGGCGAACGCATCGGCTACGTCTCGCAGGGTTCGACCGACCGCTCGGGAACGATGCCCGTCACTGTGCGCGAGAGCGTCCTGATGGGGCGGTTCGCGCACGTCGGCTACGGCCGCATCGACGACGAGGACAGGCGAGCCGTCGACGAGGCGCTCGAAACCGTCGCCATCGCTGACCTGGCCGACAGACAGCTGAGTCAGCTGTCGGGTGGACAGCGCCAGCGGGCCTACATCGCCCGTGCGCTCGCGTCGGAGGCCGACCTCCTCGCGCTGGACGAGCCGACCGTCGGGGTCGATGCCGAGTCGCGCGACGCCTTCTACAGCCTGCTCGACTCGCTCAACGAAGACGGTATCACGATAATCCTCATCGAACACGACATCGGCGTCGTGACCGAACGGGCGGACCACATCGCCTGCCTGAACACCGAACTCTACCATCACGGTGACAGCGCCTCCTTCGTCGAGAGCGACGCCCTCGAAGAGGCCTACGGCTCGACGTCCCGCGTCCTCGAACACAGCCACTGACCATGCTGGGCGACCGAACGAGACGGCGACTCGAACTCGCGGGGATTGTGGCGACAGGTGCGCTCGCGCTCCTGATGCTCGCGTTCGTCGTCGCCCACTGGCTCCGGGCGTATCCGGTCACTGGCTGGTTCTACGACGAATTTCTCGTCGCGGGTGCGTGGATGGACCACTACCTCGGAACGCGCGTGTTCCGGCGGTCGTTCATGTGGCAACAGATCGCCACGGGCGTGTTCGTCGGCGTCGTCGCGCCGCTGGTCGGCGTGTATCTCGTCCACCGCGAGATGGCGCTCATCGGCGAGACGCTCGCACACACCGCCTTCGCGGGCGTCGTCGTCGGCTTCATCGTCCTCGCAATCACCGGCGTCGGCGGCTCCCCCCTGTACGTCGCACTCATCGTCGGTATCCTCGGGGCGCTCGGCGTCCAGTGGCTGGCCGAACGGACCCGGACCTACGGCGACGTCCCCATCGCTATCGTGCTCAGCGGGAGTTTCGCCGTCGGAACGCTCCTCATCTCGTGGGGCCGCGAGACAATGTCGATTGCCATCGACATCGAGCAGTACCTCTGGGGGAACATCTCGACGATTCCGCCCGAGGGAGCGCGCCTGATGGCCGCGCTGAGCGTCGTCGTGGTCGCCCTCGTGGCGCTGAACTACAAGCAGTTCCTCTTTATCACGTTCGACGAACAGGCCGCCCGGGTCGCTCAGCTGAACGTCGACGCGTACAACACGCTCCTGGTCGTCCTGACCGCCGTCGTGGTCGTCGGCTCGATGCAGATCATGGGTGTCATCCTCGTCGCCGCGATGCTCGTCGTCCCCGTGGCTGCCGCCTCCCAGGTCGCAAATAGTTTCCGCGAGACTGTCTATCTGGCCATCATCTTCGGGCAACTCTCGGTCGTCGGGGGGTTCGCGTTCGCCATCGGTCAGGGGCTCCCGGCCGGGAGTTCCATCGTCGTCGCTGCCATCTGCGTGTATCTGGCGACGATTGCCGTGTCGGACCGCTCCTCGATGGCGATTTCGACGGGCGGATAGCGATCATCGTTTCTGCTCTCCTCGAGGATGTCTGCACGTATCCCACAGGGGCGGCCGAAAAACTCCATACCCGGCACTCCTGGTATTCAGTACCGCAATGATGCGAGGGAAGACCGCTCCGGGTGGGTCTTCCCGCACTGGTGCGAGGGCCCGCGTGGGCCACTGTTCACGGCTCACTTTC